>QLUI01000114.1 GCA_018725345.1 Bacillota bacterium
CAGCTTTTACAAGACTTAAAGAAACAAGATTAAATGAGTTTCAATCCCTTATAGGTAGGCTACGAACTAAGAGGACAGCATTATGGGGAGATTTCACTATACCACAGTTTCAATCCCTTATAGGTAGGCTACGAACAGGTTCGGATTGCGACTTTGTTAATGCTTTTTGCCAGTTTCAATCCCTTATAGGTAGGCTACGAACTGATAAAGTTGCTGCTCCAGATGACACGATGTTCCCAGTTTCAATCCCTTATAGGTAGGCTACGAACAGCTGATTGCTTTCTCTCTGCCTTACATTTATCACAGTTTCAATCCCTTATAGGTAGGCTACGAACTGGGTAACATTCAAGATGCAAAAGCTTCCCTTTGCCAAGTTTCAATCCCTTATAGGTAGGCTACGAACGAGGAGGCGGATGTAGCGGTGAGCAGGGACGTCGAGTTTCAATCCCTTATAGGTAGGCTACGAACTGCCACTCATTTGCGATGACCCCAACCGTCATGTCAAGTTTCAATCCCTTATAGGTAGGCTACGAACAGAGGATAGAAGATTTACCAGGATTTATGGAATCTAGTTTCAATCCCTTATAGGTAGGCTACGAACCAAATATGCACTTTTATACCATCGCACCTGTCTAAGTTTCAATCCCTTATAGGTAGGCTACGAACACAATTCCTGCTCAGCAGCAAATAATGTTTGGATTTGGGTTTCAATCCCTTATAGGTAGGCTACGAACGATTGGAGCAAAGCTGAACCGAATGGCATGACTATGGTTTCAATCCCTTATAGGTAGGCTACGAACTACTATCTCTTATGAAGATATAGGAATTGGTGCTGAGTTTCAATCCCTTATAGGTAGGCTACGAACGCATCAAGACCAGTTATTAAACGCAAACATACCCCAGTTTCAATCCCTTATAGGTAGGCTACGAACATTCAAACACTCTGCTATACCCTCCGCCTCAGCTTCGTTTCAATCCCTTATAGGTAGGCTACGAACCTTCCCATAGAGAGAGTTCCCAATCTTCTTTATCATGTTTCAATCCCTTATAGGTAGGCTACGAACAGAAGATTGTTGCACCAGCACCAACACACACACCAACACGTTTCAATCCCTTATAGGTAGGCTACGAACCTCTCATTACCGACAGATAGCAAGAGTTTATATCAGTTTCAATCCCTTATAGGTAGGCTACGAACACGGTAGACAATGAAACTTGAATTAGCAGATTTGCTGTTTCAATCCCTTATAGGTAGGCTACGAACAGAATACAAAAATACATGCCCACTTAGGTATAGTATGTTTCAATCCCTTATAGGTAGGCTACGAACGAAAAGGTAGAATTGCTTGCTGAAGAGCTGTATACCATGTTTCAATCCCTTATAGGTAGGCTACGAACAATCAGAGATAACAAAACTTAAAGCAACACTTAAAAAGAGTTTCAATCCCTTATAGGTAGGCTACGAACTTCACCGCATACAG
This sequence comes from Bacillota bacterium, assembly GCA_018725345.1. GTDB lineage: Bacteria > Bacillota > Dethiobacteria > Dethiobacterales > Dethiobacteraceae > GPS1B09. The sequence continues at coordinate 1,482 of QLUI01000114.1, forward strand.
AGCACACCTCCTCCTGTCTGGGTTTCAATCCCTTATAGGTAGGCTACGAACTGTACTCCCCTTTCGATCATTGCCCATCTGATAGCGTTTCAATCCCTTATAGGTAGGCTACGAACAGGTAAACCGTTAGGAGACGATGCATTCGACTTGAGTTTCAATCCCTTATAGGTAGGCTACGAACTTCTCATACAGCCACCGCCAGCGGTATTTACCCTCGTTTCAATCCCTTATAGGTAGGCTACGAACATAAAGGGGAAGCGGCTGGTATTGTAGTCCAGTCCGTGTTTCAATCCCTTATAGGTAGGCTACGAACATATTGGATACTGCTAGGGTTGAAGGAAATGATATGTTTCAATCCCTTATAGGTAGGCTACGAACCCACCTCATCGAAGGTGGCTATCTCCCCGGGTGCTCGTTTCAATCCCTTATAGGTAGGCTACGAACATATCCCTTCCCATTGCATGACCGACATTTTTCTATCGTTTCAATCCCTTATAGGTAGGCTACGAACCTGTCTGTGATAAGTTTCTATCATAGCAAGGTTTCTGGTTTCAATCCCTTATAGGTAGGCTACGAACCGCAGCGCACTTGAAGACAAGCCATCCAGAATTCTCGTTTCAATCCCTTATAGGTAGGCTACGAACGAGGATGAGATGGCTGGGGAGAGGGCAAAAGCTGAAGTTTCAATCCCTTATAGGTAGGCTACGAACACCGACTCCTGCCTCTGCTCCCAAGCATCCTTGCGAGTTTCAATCCCTTATAGGTAGGCTACGAACAACTATCATACCATTCGGCATAATCATCCTCTGCTAGTTTCAATCCCTTATAGGTAGGCTACGAACATGCTTAACCTCCTTCTTGTTTCGCTTCGATTTTTTGTTTCAATCCCTTATAGGTAGGCTACGAACCCTCTGCTTTGATCTCCAGCAATATTGACTTGCTATGTTTCAATCCCTTATAGGTAGGCTACGAACCCTCGGCCAGAATTGCCCCCGGTGCCTCCACATGGAGTTTCAATCCCTTATAGGTAGGCTACGAACTTACCAGTAGTAACTGGATTGCCGGGGTTGCCTCAGTTTCAATCCCTTATAGGTAGGCTACGAACTATATAGGAAACTATTCACTGATCATTCTGCCCTCGTTTCAATCCCTTATAGGTAGGCTACGAACAGCAAAAGCAGGATTAATCCCAATGCCTTGAGCCATGTTTCAATCCCTTATAGGTAGGCTACGAACCAAGCTCTATGAGATGATAGTCCTCGCAAATACGAGTTTCAATCCCTTATAGGTAGGCTACGAACGTGTCTGGCAGGACTTCTGCAATCAATGGAGTTCTCAGTTTCAATCCCTTATAGGTAGGCTACGAACAACCAGCCCAATATGCACTCTCTGGGGTACAATCAGGTTTCAATCCCTTATAGGTAGGCTACGAACCAGAATCCTAAGGCAAACCCACCCCATCCATCGCAAGTTTCAATCCCTTATAGGTAGGCTACGAACGTGCACTGCTCATATTATCACCTCCCCGATAATATGTTTCAATCCCTTATAGGTAGGCTACGAACCAAGCAAGGATGTTTTACTTGCGCCCGCAGTGGTAAGTTTCAATCCCTTATAGGTAGGCTACGAACCATGCCCCCAGGGCGTGCCCAGACGATCTCCTGTAGTTTCAATCCCTTATAGGTAGGCTACGAACTCCCTTCTTTACTCTATCTTTACTATAGCATATCTGGTTTCAATCCCTTATAGGTAGGCTACGAACTCGATCCAGCGGTAAATTGTGATCCTCGGACGATCGTTTCAATCCCTTATAGGTAGGCTACGAACTATTCTGCTCACATCTACTACCTCTGCTAAATCTGTAGGTTTCAATCCCTTATAGGTAGGCTACGAACTTCACCACGTTGCTGGGGAGTGCTGCCGCCGCCGAGTTTCAATCCCTTATAGGTAGGCTACGAACGGATAATCACTGTTTATGTGGGCGACATAAGCAAAAGTTTCAATCCCTTATAGGTAGGCTACGAACGGCATACAGCCCACCCTAGGAGCCCCTTTAGCATAGTTTCAATCCCTTATAGGTAGGCTACGAACCTATTCCTATTGAGCTTATGAGTGAAGACTCGATGAGTTTCAATCCCTTATAGGTAGGCTACGAACAGACTTAGCGCTCACTGGGAAAGAGAGAGGATATGAGGTTTCAATCCCTTATAGGTAGGCTACGAACTAGCACCAGAGAACACACACCAGAGAACTAGCCCCGTTTCAATCCCTTATAGGTAGGCTACGAACTTGTCCATTCACATTATCCCCGGAGCGGTTTGCGATAGTTTCAATCCCTTATAGGTAGGCTACGAACACTCAACAAATATGGACAAGTGTGTGTTATTATGCCGTTTCAATCCCTTATAGGTAGGCTACGAACGAGCCTATCTTTATCGACAAACGGTTTGGCAAGAACAGTTTCAATCCCTTATAGGTAGGCTACGAACCTTAGATCCTCTCTATCCTCATATATGGCCTTGCGCTGTTTCAATCCCTTATAGGTAGGCTACGAACCGGGTTTTTATTGTCTGTCCTTACAATGAGGCTCTTGTTTCAATCCCTTATAGGTAGGCTACGAACGATATCAGCCTGGGGAGCTCCCTCTCGTAGGTCAAGTTTCAATCCCTTATAGGTAGGCTACGAACAGTGCTCCCAGTTCTGCGCCCAGGAAAGTCAATGTCGAGTTTCAATCCCTTATAGGTAGGCTACGAACCGAGTCAAGTCCTTTGCCCAGATGCAGCTATAGAGAGTTTCAATCCCTTATAGGTAGGCTACGAACTTGGAGACATATCTTGGTCGAAGAGGTGTGAGCTAGTTTCAATCCCTTATAGGTAGGCTACGAACGGGACCACCCGAACCTCTCCCAGTCGGTAGATGACTCGTTTCAATCCCTTATAGGTAGGCTACGAACCAGGACTAGGACAACATTGTGGTGCTTCTTGTCCATGTTTCAATCCCTTATAGGTAGGCTACGAACCAAGTGTTTGACAAATCTATCTGTATATGTTAGACTAGTTTCAATCCCTTATAGGTAGGCTACGAACCAACTCAGGCATTGGAAGGCGCATTGCCTTTGATTGGTTTCAATCCCTTATAGGTAGGCTACGAACTTGGGGCATAAAAACCAGCAGGAACAAACCCATTTCCTGTTTCAATCCCTTATAGGTAGGCTACGAACCAATATTGCCATACTTCATCATCCCTCGATTACCTGTTTCAATCCCTTATAGGTAGGCTACGAACTTTTATCTCCAATATATCACATTCCATCCCTTTTGTGTTTCAATCCCTTATAGGTAGGCTACGAACTAGACGCCCCATATCCCATGATATCACCATCCCTCGTTTCAATCCCTTATAGGTAGGCTACGAACCCAAATCTGTCAAGTTCGGAATAAGTTTAGCAGAAAGGGTGAAGGAAAGTCAAGCATTCTTGCCCCAAAGCACAATTTCGTATCTAGAACCGCTTGCTCTACGTGCTCCACTTTGTGTCGATCCCTGGGCATTTTTGCGCTACCGGGGGTTGACAAAACCCGACCCGATCTCACCATTACCTGTCCCTTCGACGGGGAGAACTTGAGGATCTCCGCACGCCAGCATAACATGCTGCCCATTTCAGATCACCAGACTCACTCCTCCTTTGTCCTGTCCCATGATCTGACGTTCCAGGTATTGCTGTCTCCGCGACAGATAGAAGACCACCGAATCTTCATCTTCATCAATCACTTTCTTGACATCAGACTTGAGCCTCGCCAGTTGAGCCGCGGTCAACTCCCCCTCCAGGAGCGAGTTCTGTACCCAGTTCAGGTATCGCCGCCCGATCTTAAGTACCCGGTTCACCCGTCCCACATTCACATCATAGGCCATGATCACAAACAAATCTCACCACCTCGCCGCATAAGGTTCGTAGGGCTGATCTCCCAAAAGATGCTTTTCGATCTTGTAGAGATCCAGGCGGATCAGACGACGATTAGAAACCTTGCGCTTCAGCTTGGGATGATCGATGGTCGTGCGGAGTCGCTTCTCCCACTCTTCGATGAATATCTTTCGGCCCGGTTCGGTGAGGAAAATCCCGCCGCCCGATTCCGAGAAGTGCTTCTCCTGAATCTGTCCCTTGTTGACCAGGGAGAAGATCAGCCGATCAACAAAGACCGGCTTAAAGATCTCGGCCACGTCCAGGTTCAAGGAGAACCGCCGGAAGTTAGTCGTATGCAGGAAGCCGATGCGGGGATCCAGATGGGTGCGATATATCTCGCTCAGGGCGGCGACATACATCATCGAGTTACCGAAGCTAATCATGGCATTGAGGCGGTTCTGCGGCGGCCGGCGAGTCCGCCTGGCAAAGGAGAACTCCTCTTGCCCCAAGATGACATCAAAGGCCTCGTAGTAGCTCTCCCGGATATTGCCCTCGATGGCCATGAGAGCTTCAGGCGAGGGCTGCTGCTCCAGCAGAGAGCTCGAACTCTCAATGGCATTCAATACATCCTGCAGGTCGGCACCGCGGCGCAGGTAATAACCGATCACCCGCTTCATATTCTCCACTGCTCCCTTGATGAACTGCCGGGCGAGAACGAGCCGCCGGGCAGGATCCAGGTAATGCTCCGCCTGATTGAGAATCAGGCAGCCGGAATTGTAATGCTCCCGGGGATAGAAGGAGCCGATGTAGTAGCCGTAGTGGTTGAAGAAGTGGAGCAGTATCTCCTGCTGAGTGAGGAACTCCAGCAGGCGTTTGTTAAGGTCTACCTCGCCGAAGATGTGAAGCT
>QLUI01000115.1 GCA_018725345.1 Bacillota bacterium
ACCACTGGTAAACCGGCTTGCAGATGACGCACTGTTTTGGAGAGGGGAGCGGCTGTAGCGCTGGTGTTGACTAGTTTTGCAAGAAAATTCCCCGGGCAAGGGGCGATGACTAGTAGGTCGAAAATTATCTCTTCGCCGCTTATCTCGCCTAGTTCTTCTGCCAGCAGCTTAGTTAATAATTCACGTCCCGTGATCTGCTCAAGCAGCCGTTTTGTTTCCAATAATTGAGTTGAAGGCTGCTGATCTTCGCCGGCAGCCAGGAAAAGGGGAAAAACGGTTGCTCCTGCCGCCACCATCTTCTTAATTTCAGTTAGAATGGCGGGCAGAGTGAAGTGGCCTTCCGGTAAAGCAAAGCCGATTTGTTTTCCTTCTAGGCGCATAAAGAACCCCCTTTCGCAGTCGCAGTTATATATATGCGCACTAAAGGGGGTTCGTGCCTGTCCAGCTTCGTTTAGAGAGTGAGGATCTTTTCAAGTCCGTAGCAGACGCCGTCTCTTTTCATTACTTCCTTAATGGCTAGGACCACGCCGGGCATGAATGAACTTCTGCTTAAACTGTCGTGACGGATGGTCAGCGTCTGCCCTACGCCGCCAAAAATCACTTCCTGATGTGCCACCAGCCCTGACAAGCGCACGCTGTGCAGCCGGACACCGTCCATATTTCCACCGCGGGCGCTTTTTACCTTTTCCAGTTCTGCCACAGTCTGTCTGGGATTGTGTCCTCTTGATTGAAGAATCATCTCGGCAGTTTTGAGCGCTGTTCCCGACGGCGCATCTATCTTTTCTGCATGATGCAGCTCGATGATTTCGGCCTCCGGCAGATAGCGGGCTGCTTGGGCTGCGAAAAGCATCATCAGCACGGCTCCAAGCGCAAAATTGGGGGCGATAATTGCGGATGTGGCGCATTCCTCTGCCCAAGCCGTGATTTTCTCCAGATCTGTTTCCGTAATGCCGGTGGTGCCGACCACCAGTCGTGCTCTGGCGGACAGCGCTGTGTAAATGTTTTGCATAACGGTATATGGGGACGTAAAATCTACGAGCACATCAGGCTGTAGTTGTTTTAAGACTGTCGCAAGCTCAGTTGAAACTGGAATACCCAGATGTCCAATGCCGACAATTTCGCCGATGTCACCGCTAGTTTTGCCGCCCAGATCAAGCGCAGCTACCAGTTCTAATTCCGCTTCAGCATGTACAGCGCGAACTACTTCCCGACCCATGTTGCCCAGCGCACCGTTTACTGCCACAGTTATTTTCACTTGTTATCCCTCCAGTACTGCTCCCTGCCAATCTTATCTGCATTGTCTTACATTGGCTGCGCAATGTCAAGCACACATTGAATTGTCTGTTTTGGCTGCGGGTAAGATAAGCGAGCAATAATTAAGGCTTTTGTGCAAACAGGGTATTATTAGAGACGAGAGGAGAAAGAAGATGACGGTGAAAATAGGAATTAATGGCTTTGGGCGCATCGGACGCAATACGTTTAGAGCATTGCTCGGCAAAGAGGAATTACAAGTGGTGGCTATCAACGACTTAACAGATAACATTACTCTCGCCCATCTTTTAAAGTATGATTCCCTTTATGGCAAGTTTCCTGGCGAAATCGCTTTAGAGGACGCTAATCTGTTGGTTAATGGTCGGGAGATTAGCATTCTGGCGCAAGATAAGCCGGAAAAGTTGCCTTGGCGAGAGCTGGGAGTTGAGCTTGTGCTTGAATCCACAGGTCGTTTCCGTACACACCGGGATTATCTTGGAAAATGGTAGTTGGTGTCTCGTGCGTTCATCGGGCACTGAGCCGGTTTTTAGAATTTATACCGAGGCGGCCTCGCCGGAAGAAAAAGAAGCGTTACAACAAGCGGTAAAGCAAGCATTATTTTTAGAAATTGAGGAGGGGAAAGCAGGATGGATGAGCTGAAAAAAACGAGCGGCTTGCCGCTCGCGGTAGACGGCGAAGGGAGATTGATTTTTGGCGAAGGGAAATTGATTTTTGGGGAAGGATTAAATCCCATAACTGCTGCCGTTCGCTTTAAGCAAGAGATGTTGGCTGTGCTGTTTGCAGCCGAAGCCGACAGCGAGGACGAGTTGTATTACATGTACCGTGATGTTTGCCGGGCAGAGGATCGTTCGATTATTGCCAAACACGGCTTGCGCTATGATGTGACTGTCATTCGGCCCGGGCAAGTGGGCAGCGAATATATTAAAACTGCGGGCCACTATCATCCGCTAAAACCGGGCACCGATTCTACCTACCCCGAAGTGTATGAAGTGCTCTCCGGCAGGGCGCATTATTTGCTGCAGACCGAACCGGATGAAGACGGTGTCGATGCCATTTTAGTGGAAGCGCTGCCTGGCGACAAAGTGCTTATCCCTCCTGGCTATGGCCATATCACGATCAACCCCGGACCCACGTTTCTTGTGATGAGCAACTGGGTGGCCTCTGGTTTTGACTCAGTCTATGGGGCCATTAAAGAGCTGGGCGGCGGTGCCTATTTTGAACTGATAAGCCAAGGAGAGGATCAGCAGTTTGTCGTCAACCCGCGTTATCAGCCTGCGCCGCGTTTTTCTAGCCGCCCGGTGGAAGATCGGCCGGAGTTTGGCCTCCTGCGCGGCCGCCCCATGTATCAGGAGTTTTTAAAATCTCCGGAAAAATTTGAATTTCTGAGATCACCGGAAAAATATTTTTAAACTATAAAGTTCCCCAGCGCTTCCGCCGATACACAAGTAACATCTGACAGGGGTGGTAAGAATGAAAATTAACATTGGCAAAGGAATTCAGTTAGCCAATCTTTATCAGCGACAGCAACTCGAGGAAAAACAAGCTGGCGCACAGAAAACGGCAGCTAACAAGCCGGCCGCCGACTCACTGAATATTTCCGGTGATGCGGCAAAAATGCGAGAGCTGCTTCAAGTTGCTTTGCTACCCTCAGAGGTTAGAACAGAGCGGGTAGAGGAGCTTAAAACTGCCATTGCCAGGGGAGAATACTTAGCAGATAGCAAAAAAATCAGCGGAGCTATGCTTGCGCAGGCGCAAGTTTAGGCAAGTATCGGCTGAAAAAATGCTTCGTATAGCTCGATAAAAGAGCTCGATAAAAGCGGAAGAACCGTTCCTATAGTTTACGACCAAAAGAACCGTCCCTATGGTTAGGGTTAGGAGGGTTGCAGGTGAGCGTTTTAAGAATTGGCGGGATTGCCTCCGGCTTTGATACTGATAAAATTGTCAGGGATTTGATGAGGGTAGAGCGCAGCAAGGTAGATCGGAAAGTGCAGCAGCGTCAAATTTTGCAATGGCAAAAAGAGCAATTCCGTGAAGTTATCAATCAGATTCGCTCATTCCGCGATACTTATTTTGATGTGTCGCGTCCCCTGACAAATATGACAAGCTCTTCAACCCTGCGAAGAATGACCGTTTCCTCTACAGACCCGGCAACAGTGACGGCGACGGCAAGTGCCGATGCGATGGCGGGAAGCAGTGAAATCCGGGTGATTCAGAGTGCGACAGCCGCCCGCGCCCAAACTGCGCCGGTTAGCCGGGACAGTGCCCTTGGCGCACGCCTAAGTCTGACAGACTCCCTGGCGACAGTCAGCGCCAAGTTGCAAAACGGTCCGCTTGTTTTTGATGCGGTGAATAGTTCGTTTACCGTAAATATTAACGGTACTAGGATCAGTTTTCTGCAAAATGAAAGTCTGGGCACAGCCATTTCCCGAATAAATAACAGTGCCGCCGGTATTCATGTCGGGTACAGCTCCTTTAGCGATACTTTTACCTTCACTGCCAAGGCTACCGGCGCGCAAAACATTACCGTGGACGACGGAGGCAGATTTTTTGCCGCAATAGGTTTAAAAAGGGGGACAGGGCTGGAAACAATCGGTACGGCTGGACGGGATGCCCAGTTCCAAATTAATGGCTTTGCAGGCAGCAATGCGGCTAACAGCTTTACTGTAGACGGAATCAACTATAATATTGCCAGAAGGATTGAAGCGACAGACAATGCGCCGCCGGTGACGCTCAGCGTTTCCTTGGACTCGAAAGCCATCTTTAAAAATATTCAAAGCTTTGTTGAAGACTATAATAAATTGATAACCACTATCGGCGGGGAGCTTAATGAGGAGCGTTTCAGCACATTTTTGCCGCTTACCGCAGAGCAAAAGAAACAAATGAGTGAACAAGAGATAAAAACGTGGCAGGAAAGAGCTCAGAGCGGTTTGTTGCGACGGGAGCCGGCACTCGCAAATATGTTGCGTGAGATGCGTACCGCTCTGAATCAGACGGTGGGGGGAGTTCATCTTTCCGCCATTGGCATTGAGTTTAGCAGTAACTTTCGAGACAACGGCAGGCTGGTGCTGCGGGATGGTGGTCAGCGATTGCGCAATGCCATCGCCGCGAATCCCGAGCAAGTACAGGAGCTTTTTACCCGCCGCAGTTCCATAGCCTACAGGCCTGACCTTTCTGCAGCCGAGCGGAGCCAGCGCCGGCAGGAATCGGGACTGGCACAACGGTTAAGCGACATTCTTCTCGATAATATCAGAACGACGGGTGGCAGTGGAATTCTGGTGGAGCGCGCCGGTGTTGCCGGACATCCGACTGAAACCGCCAATTCTTTCAGCACTCGGATTGACAGGTTGGATACGCGAATTAAGCGGACGAATGAATTGCTGATCCGGCGGGAGGAACAACTTTTTCGCCAGTTTAGCGCTATGGAAAAAGCGTTGGGGCAGCTTCACGCACAGGGAGACTGGCTGGCGGCGCAAGTTGAGAGCCTGCCAAGGTTAAGTCAGCAGAGGTAAAAAAATGTTCAATGAAAGACAAGAATCGTTAATCGACAAATTAAATAAACTTGCGGAGATTATCTGCGGATTGCAGCAGCTTACTGTAAATTTGCTTAGCGTCTGCAGCTCTGAACAGCCAGATTCTCGCGATCTGGCTGAGTTGCTTTTTCGGCGGCAGCAGTTGATCACGGCAATCGCAGCACTAGAGCTGACTGTTGATAATCAGGCTGCGCTTTCTCCGCTAGAGGGTGAGGAAGCTTTGACTGTCAGCATAAAGCTTGGGGAAATACGCCGCTTGCAGGAGGAGACCGATGTTCTCGAGCGAAAAGCAAAAACAATTTTGGAGGAGAAACGCGATCGGCTCAAAGCGGAGTTGGTGGGGCTTCGAGCCGGGAGGGCGGCAGGTAAGGCTTATACTGCTCAAGCGCCGCAGCAGGAAGGTTTTTTTCTTGATCGGCGTGAAAATTAGTTAATTTTGCTAAAGTTTCTTTTTTGTTTGCCGATTGGTATTGATGGAGAAGGTGAAATCAAGGCGGCCGACTTGTGCAAACCTTTTTACTCCGGCTTTCAAAGGAATGAAAGCAAAAAAATTCAAGGAGGAAGAAAAATGAGAATTAACACGAATATCAGCGCCATGAATGCTCATCGCCAGTTGAGCATCGCAAGCAGCCGGGGAGCAAGTTCAATGGAAAGGCTCTCTTCTGGTTTGCGCATCAACCGGGCCGGGGACGACGCTGCCGGTCTTTCCATCAGTGAGAAAATGCGGGCCCAGGTTCGCGGCTTAAGTCAGGGTTCCCGCAACGCCCAAGACGGTATTTCCCTGATTCAGACTGCGGAGTCGGCACTAAATGAAAGCCATGACATTCTGCAGCGCATCAGGGAACTTGCTACCCAGTCAGCGAGCGGCACCAACACTGCCGAAGACCGGGCTGCCATGCAAGGCGAAGTTGCTCAGCTAAGAAGCGAGATTGATCGCATTGGCAATACAACAGAATTCAATACTAAGACACTCTTAAACGGCAGTTTGCAAGCAACCGGCTCCGGTGTTGTTGGTCAAGCTACCACCACCGGCTCCATCGTCGGCAGGCAGGCGGCTGCTGTTCTAACAGGAAGCGCTTCCATGGCCGGCACTGGAGTAGTAGGCGGCGACTTTGTCGCAGAGACGCTGACTGTGGATGGCGTGTCAACAGGAAGCGCTGCCATGGCCGGCACTGGAGTATTAGGCACCGACTTTGCCGCAGAGACGCTGACTGTGGATGGCGTGTCAATCAGGGTTAACTGGCAGAACCTGACTACAGCCGAGCGTGCTACTATTCAGGTGGGCACAGCAACAGGTGCTTCCGCAGGCCAGATAACCGCTGCTAAACATTTGATCGTCAGTACACTCAATAATGCAATCAATCAATCCGGGCAAAATGTGGCGCCCATT
>QLUI01000116.1 GCA_018725345.1 Bacillota bacterium
AGTGTGAACGATCTCCAAGCTCTTCTGACATCATTCAGGTTATCATCACTAACCTTCCTTCTTAGCGACTGGGGTTTTTCACTCTACCAAATCGTACTACTCCTCAGCTCTTCTGTCAACTACTTCGACAACGCCTCGTTAGTACTCCCCCTGTACTTTGATGGCACTCTATCATCCCCAATTGCAAATCCATAGGCGACTACCCTTACACTGGGCTCAGTCTCAGTTTCCGGCTCGGTCCCTGGGGTGCCTCAAGGAACAGGTTTCCGGAGACACCCCTACACAGCAAGACTAGAGATAGCACATTTAGATCCTTCCAAGGTTAATGCGGTTTCTCCTGCACAGAGTAAGCCTACTACTGGGGTTAATACAGCCTTTTGGTGGGGGGGCCTCGCATTCTCAGCGCCCCCCACCATGTAGTTCTTTAGAATCGTACCCGAATGCCAACCAGGGGCAGCCAGAGCGTCCTATAGCATGCCCCTCCCCACCAATGGGGGTCGCGAAACCGTGCATTTGCATCCATTAGGATCAGACGCTCTGTTGTCCCAGGTGCTGGCGTGACTACGCGTGCTGCACTTCCTGGCTGCCAAGTCGTTGCATGTTGCTGCGCCCATGCAGCCTGATAAATCTTGGACCATTCCCCATAGAAATGATGGGTGCAGGCATCAGGAATCAGCATCACTTCAGGTGGCTGCATCCATGCCCAGTGCCATATCACATTCAGCGCGATGCCTACGGCGATGTTAATAGCAATCTCCTTCCAAGCCGTGGGCTCGACTGTAGTGGAGTCATAGGCTGCACTGCTCGTCTGATGGATCGTATGCGGATCCCAGTCCTCCAGTCTATTCACTATGGGGCTCCATCCCCAGTGTTGCAGTATATACGCCGTGTCACTCCGCCAATCGGAGTGCCAGTTCGTTATGTTAATCCCAGGGTTGATATCCACGTCCTGGCTCACAGCAAAGTAACTGTGCACGGGGTCCCCGTCATTCCGAAGTTCACGCAAGCAGATGCGCATGTCAAGACGACCATACGGTTCCTGTACCTCATCAAAGGTCCAGCTGTCAGGAGGCCCCCACTCAGGAGAAGAAGCGGTAGTGGTGACCTCTAGAGGCCTTTGTAGTTCCTCTTCGCACCACTCCCGAGCCGCTTGGTGAATCACCTCGACACCTCGCCTATTGCGGACTCTCCCTACATATTGCGCCGACCCGCCATCGGCACCTACAACGTAACCAAAGGCAACGACCACCCCCCACTCCCTGAAAGTCACCTCAGCCTCAAGCTGAACGGGACCCTCGTGACTCAGAAGCCCTTTGGCTATCGCCTTTGCTCTTATCTCGGCCATTATTGCTTCCATCTCATGTTCACTTATCCCCTCTTCAAAGCTCCTCAATTCTAACCTGCCCACAAACCCTTCCTCACTTACTGATAGCAACATTGGCAACGTAGGGACCGCGCTTGCCTCATCTATCCTCCTACCTGCTTCTCCTGCTGCTACCCCCGGTACCAGCAGGGTAGAGACCATGATTGCCGCCAGCAGGATCATCTAAATGGTCTTTGCTTTAGTACCTGGATTCATTTTTCCTCCTTTTTTGTCTTATGGTCTTTCCCACCGTCTCCTGTCTTCCCAGGTTGCCAGCAGGTCTTTCCCTGCCGTCACTTTGGCATCGGCATCACCTCCCTTCCTGATCGGATTTGTCTGCCGCTTGTGCAGCTAACCTCATCATACTACATTGCGTGTTAAATCTCTGTTAAGTTTTGGATGCTATCCCGTAACTACTCAGGTTGGCAGGTTCAAAGTTCCAGTTTGTTTGCCTTGGGCTCTTCATGCTTCAATCTTCATCGCTCTCTAGCTAGCGTGTAGGGGTAGAAGGTAGCGTGTAGCCTCCCTACCCCCCCTACACCCTACATATGCCCTAATCAGGAACCCCGAAACCTTGAACCTTTACTTGAGGCTTTTAAAAGCCCTAGGGGTACGGCCACGCGGCGAGAGATGATGCCCTGTCATTCCAGCCCCAGAGGAACCAGTGGTTGGTACCCGGGGCCAACCAAATCTTCTGACCTGTGAAGCCGGGTCCATCCCACAGACTCACTCCGTTAGTTGCAGACGCGATTGTTGCGGAAGAACTAATATTGTCGAAGGTGTATACCCCCAAATCGACAATATAACCGGGATGCTGCACCCAAAGCTGCCTTCCTTCATAGCGCCAATGCTCAAAAAAACCGCTGAAGGGAGAGGATGCGGTAGGATTTAGCGACTTGCTCTCATCTTCCTGCCACCACTGTGGGAATCTCCATCCCCACTCACGTTCCAGGAATTCTTGCAATCCCTCTGGCGTGGTGAAGGCATGAATAACCCCTGGTTCATGGAAAACAAGGCGCAAAACCTCCCCATCGAAACGGCTGATCTCCTGCGGCTTATACCATACCCCATCTACGATGATTGGATTAGGGGGGATTTCGTGAACAATATGCTCTCCCCTTGGATTCGGGGAAAACACCTTTTCGAAGTCAGCCAAACTCCGAATATTGTACCTCCTCAGGAGCTCTAGCAGGTCTCCTACATAAGGGGATTCTAGTGACTCCCACCTTTCCAGATTGCCATCCTCGCCTACTGCCATTACTGCAGCAGTCTCACATGGCGGACTTGGTGCGGGTGGTGGAACTCCTCCTAGCTCCTCAGCCGGGTACCACCTTATCACATTCCCGTCCTCGTCCACTATCATTATCCCAGCAGTATCACATGGCGGAGTTGGGGGGGATGGTGGTTGTGGCAGAAATCCTGAGCCAGTCGAAGGGTTGCCTGGTATCTCTGCGAACACATACCCTACTGGCACAGCGACCAAGAGCACCGCCAGCAGGATCATCCCGATGGTCTTTGCTTTAGTACCTGGATTCATTTTTTCCTCCTTTTTTCTCTTATGGTCTTTCCCACCGTCTCCTGTCTTTCCAGGTTGCCAGCAGGTCTTTCCCTGCCGTCACTTTGGCATCGGCATCACCTCCCTTTTTGATCGGATTTGTCTGCCGCTTGTGCAGCTAACCTCATCATACTACATTGCGTGTTAAATCTCTGTTAAGTTTTGGATGCTATCCCGTAACTACTCAGGTTGGCAGGTTCAAAGTTCCAGTTTGTTTGCCTTGGGCTCTTCATACTTCAATCTTAAGCGTTCATCGCAGAGTGTCAATCACCACGAATATTGACCCACTAAAAGGGGTTTTTACCACCAACATTGACCCACCTCACCAGGATCTTTGACCCACCCGGGAAACAAATGGGTTACCATTGTCGCGGAATGATTAGAAAGGAGCGGCAATGGCAAACAAGGAGGTTTTCCGAGTGGAGATTACAGAAGTAATCAGACAATGGCAGGCTAGCCGTGGTATCAGGGGGATAGCACGGTCGACCGGTGTGGCCAGAAACACTATTCGAAAGTACCTTCTGACAGCACAGAGCTGTGGTCTGGTGCGTGACGGGCCACCCCCGCCTGAGGCACAACTGATTTCGCTGATCCAGTTGAACAAAGCCGGACCGCGCCAGGTAATAGCACCCACCAACGAGTTACTTGAGCCCTGGGCCGGCCAGATTGAGCAGTGGCTCAAGCAGGATAAGCTGAAGCTCACCCGGATTCAGGAGCTTCTGGCTGGCCGGCAGTGCCTGGTACCTTACATATCCCTGCGCCGTTTTGTCCTCCGGAAAGGCTGGGGGAAATGCTCACAGACCTCCGTGCGCATGGCGGATACCGAGCCCGGGGAAATGGCCGAGGCGGATTTCGGGCGCCTGGGGCTGATGTGGGACCTTCAAAGTGGTCAGAGATAATAAAGGCATCTTAGTGAAAGGGGTGCCTGTAAGTGAAAAGAGGACGTTTGGAGATGAGTGAGGAGGAAAGGAAGCGATTGGCCATAATGGCGAGGGTAAAGGAAGGGGAGATGACAATTCAGGAAGGGTCGGAGGTATTGAGGATAAGCTATCGGCAAGCTCGTCACATACCACCCCCCAAGTTCCCATGCCCCACCCTGAGAAGGCATATGTCCCTTCTCATGTTCACCCTTGGCGAAGATTCAATCCCATGTACCTCGGGAGAAAAAAGGCGGTCTTAGTCTGATGCTAACAGAGGACATTTCTGATGGGTTAAAACAGTGGACATTCCTGATGGGGCTTGACAACAGAAGGGAGGTGTTGACTACCATGAATGCATAGTGATAGAATTCTTTCAACCGGGTGGGTCAATATCTGTGGTGAGAGGTGGATCAAATATGGTGGTAATTGACATTTTTTTTGGTTCCGGCTTGTCTGGGTTAGGGTATCCGGAATTCGCCGGTCAAAGCATTGCGTTGTCAGAGCACTCAACTCGATTTCGGCGATATTCAACCAGCTCCCATGCTTTGGTGTATAGTGAATCTCAAGACGCGTGGCAAGTTGTCGGGCCTCATCGGGAGGAAATGCTTCGTAGAGAGCGCCAATCTTATGCGTGTAGGACTTACGCAGTTGAGAAGCCAATGCATAGTTATCCACTAATTGGCTGAAGCTAGTGGCGTGGCCAACTGTGTAACTCCTAGGATTTTTGCACACCACCCTCAGAGTCAAAATGTGAATTTACGGGGCTTCTGAAAAGCCGAAGGCTTTTGGGGGAAAAGTATAGCTAATCTCTACTTCTGGTATTTCTCCTGGCAACCCTCATCCCACCGCTGCAATCCGCAGCCGACGCACGGCCCTGAACAACAATTGAGGGTTTCCTCTCCAGCCAGGGCACGCTGGTACTCGTATTTGAGGAAGTCGGTGCTGACGCCGGTATCGATGTGAGACCAGGGGAGAATCTCATCCAGTGAACGCTCCCGGACGTATGCCTTCGGGTCAATGCCGCATTCATCGAAGGCCTGCAGCCATTTTTCATAGTCGAAGATGTCACTCCAGGCATCAAAGAGGCAGCCCAACTGCCAGGCGCGGAGAATCACCTGCCCCAGGCGACGGTCTCCCCGGGACATCACCCCTTCAAGCAGGCTCACCCTGGGATCGTGCCAGGATGGGCTGGCACCGGCTTTCTGAAGCCCACGACGCAGAATTTGATGCTTCGAGACTAGTTCCTCCTCCGGGCTCTGCGCCACCCATTGAAATGGCGTGTGGGGCTTGGGAATGAAGGTAGCAACGCTCACGCGGATGTTTGGGCTATTGCCCGCTGGTCCCTTGATTTGCCTCACCCGGCGAACGAGATCAACGATGCCAAGGACATCGTCCGCCGTCTCGGTGGGCAGGCCGATCATGAAATACAGCTTGAAGCTGCGCCAACCCCGGTTCAGTGCCAGCTCGATGCTCTGCACCAGATCGCCTCCGGATTTATTGATCGCCCGGCGAAGGCGGTTGGTTGCCACCTCCGGGGCAAAGGTGAGGCTCGCCTTGCGCTGACCCCGAATGGCGTCGGCCAACTCTACGGAGAAAGAATCCGGCCGCAGGCTGGGAAGCGAGAGATTGAGATGCCTCCCCCGGTAGCGGGTCGAAAGAGACCCAACCAGTTCACCGATGCCCGAATAGTCGCTGGTGCTGAGGGAAAGCAGCGAGATTTCGTCATAGCCGCAGTTAGCCACCAGTTCGTCCACCGCCCGGATTACCTCCGTCACCGGTCGTTCTCGCACCGGCCGATAGATGATGCCTGCCTGGCAGAAGCGGCATCCCTGCGGGCAGCCGCGCTGAATCTCTACTGCTCCCCGGTCGTGGATTATCTCAACGAAGGGAACAACGGGGCGGGTCAGCGGGGGCGGGAGCTTACTAATGCGCCGCTCTATCGTGGCCTTTGCCTGCGGCACCTGGGGGATAATCGATGCAAAGCTGCCATCGGCGAGGTATTGAGTTCGATACAAACCGGGGACGTAGATACCGCGGATTTTGGAGAGCTCACAAAGCAATTCCCTCTTCCCAAGTCGATGGTCGATAGTCGCTGGTCGATAGTCCCCCGCCCAACCCCCCTTGACTGCTGACTGCTGACTGCTATTCCAGCAACGAAAAGCCTGCACCAATTCCAGGATCACCTCCTCTCCCTCGCCAACGACGAAGAGGTCGATGAAATCAGACATCGGTTCAGGGTTGAGGGCACAGCTACCGCCAGCGATCACCAGCGGGAGGGAATCACCCCTGTCGGCGGCGAGCACCGGGATTCGAGCCAGGTCGAGCATATTGAGCACAT
>QLUI01000117.1 GCA_018725345.1 Bacillota bacterium
GCCCTGATCTTCTGAGCCAGGATGGAGGTTGGCGACGGCATTATCATCTTGACGCAATTCTCCATCGCCTGCGTGGTATCGAAGAGCAGGATGTCCTGAGTCAGTCCGCCGATGTCTAAAGCTAAGATTCGCATTGTGCTGAAAACGCTTCGCTCTCGCGCTACGTGCTTTCTTCCGTCCCGATCGGTAATGACCTCACACGCATCCGCGCTGCCTCAAATACCACAATGCTGCCTGCTTCCAGCGCCTCCTGAACAGTTGGTAAATTGTTGAGCAGAAGGATCAGTTGGGATTCAGGGCGCTTCCGGGGATCGCGCAACAAGATTACGGAGGGCTTCTTTTCCTGTCGCAACGCCAGTAACATGCCAAAATCGGTATCTGCCGAAATGATGATTCGATTTTCAATGGCAGCTCTCTCAAATATTTGCTCATCAACGGCGGCCTGCATTCCGTAGTCTTGCACATGCACAGTATCGTGCCCGCCTTGCCTCAGCCCTCCGGCAACGATAGGTGAAATGGCGTTGTCAATCAAAAATCTCACGGAGTGCTTACCAGGGGAAGTTCGCGCTCCCTAACTGCTTCGGCAGCATAGCGCAGCGCTTGACGAATATCTTCAGACTCAAGGTCAGGATAGGCTTGCACTATCTCCTCCTCGCTCATTCCGTCAGCGACCATCCCTACCACCGTTGCTACAGGGATGCGTAATCCCCTGAGGCAGGGCATCCCACCCATTTTATTCGGCTCAACGGTAATGCGTGTGAACTTCATCTTAACCAGCCTTTCGTCGTTCTTCTTGATGTTCGTGACCATCATAGCATGACTAAGCCACTATAGACAAGATTCGGCTCAACGGATACAAGAATAGTTACTTGTCATCCTACAAGAAGGAGGATGGCCTGGGTTAAGCCACCGATGTCTAAAGCTAGAAGGCGCATTTTTCAGCAAAGACCCCATTGTAGGGCGAACCTTCAGGGTCGCTTCCTGGCGAGGCTTTAGCCTCGCGCTATCTCTGTAGGTTGCCCGACATCGGGCAATCTACCATAGCCCAATCCTGAAAGGACTCACTTGCCCCGGGTAGAGGAAAATCCGAACTTTTGCAGACAACCAACTTACCCTCGTCATCCCCTCTGGCTCACCGGGTATGCTACTGCCCTAAATGAACGTTTTCAGGGATGAGGAACATCCCCTTTTAGCGAGGCCTAAAGGAAAAGCTGGGATATAACTTCTTTAGTATGCTCCCATTGATACAACGTTTCTGCTTTCGATGCTTGCATAGCGAGCCGGATGGCATGTTAACAGAATAACTTGCAACTTCTTCGCAGCTTCTTCCACTATCTGAAGACAGTGTTTCAGGCGGATGTCGTCTGTGTTTGTAAGAGGATCGTCTAGAATTATAATTTGACGCTCATCTTTAGCCAGTATCTGCCCTAATGCAAGACGCACAAGAAGACCGAGTTGTTCCCGTGTTCCGTAAGATAGGAGAGCGACCTCCGCCTTCTTGTCCCAGTTCGTAAGCTCCACAGCCGAAGGCATCATACTCTCATCTAGTTCAATGCCACTATACCTTGGGCCAACAACTCGCTTGAAGTCCTCTAGAACCATGTTTCTTACAGGTTCAGCCACTGATTCAAGAGTTTGGTCCTGGTAGAAATTAAACAAGTCGTACAGTAGTTCTATAGCTTTAACTTCGATCTCCAAGTCATTCTTTTTTCTGAGTAGGGATTCTAATTGCTCCTCTACCTTGTTTCTCTCCGTGTAGATACCTTCTTGCAGTAACTGGTCGAGTCGCCCTTTTTCTCCCGAAAGGGTACTTTCAGTTTCTCTAACATCCTTTTCGACTTCCTTTAGCCTTTTCTCAGCCCTTTCTAATCGTTGTAAGGGTCTTTCCTCCTTTTCCATTTTCTCTTCATCGTAGTGGTCAAGTAACATCCTCTTCCGTTCCAGTTCAACTGCGAGACTCTTAAGTCCAGTCTTTCTTTCCTCCATTGATAAGCCATCTTGTTGGAGCTCTTCCAAGTCTTTTTTGCTCCGCTCCTGCTCCCCTTTGAGGTACTCTATTGTATTCTCTGTACCCCTTATCTGCACATTTTTCTCGCTGAGTTGACGCTCTATCTCCGCTTGTTTTTGTCGCTTTTCTACCCTCTGGTTTTGCCAATCTCCGATGCCTTCCTCCAACGCATCCATTATTTTCACTGTTTCAATTCTTGCTAAATCCTTGTCCTTTTCACTCCCAAATCTTTTATATGGAGAATCGTCGGGAATCTTCTGCCAATTCGTCCTGATACTCTCTCGCAACTCGGCTACTTGCCCTTTTAGTTTCTCTATTCCTTCAGGTGCAAGCTCAGATATTCTCCCATTTACCCTCCGAATTTCATCCTCAAGGTTGCTTCGTTTATTTGCGAGTTCTTCTAACTTACCTATTTCTGCTGTGTTGTATATTGCAGTTCTTTTTCCATATTGCTGGCGTAACTCTTCAACCTCTGTTCGTAACTCTTTTACGTCACGGCTTCCACTACTTATCTCAAGCTCACCAACGCTTTCTATTTTCATTCTGACATGCTGGGCAGCCTCCCACTTCTTTTCCTCGCCTGGTGGAATTTTCATCGCTGCTTTCTGTCCATCGAGGTAGAGGGTGACGGAGATTTCATTTTCTGCCCTGATCAGTACACCGAGACCTATGGCACTGAGTTGTGCTTCCTTCTCATTGAGCTTTGAATGTATATTCTTGAGTTCGTTAAACTCCCCTTTGGTAGGAGCTAGTAGGTTTTCCAGTTTGCTTTGCAGATTTTTCATCTCACCTGTAAATTTCTCAGCCTTTGAGGATATCTCTTCTAGACCTACCAATTCACGGCGTTCCTTTTCGATGGTGTCATGAGCTATACGCACATATTTAAGGGATTTGCCATCGCTTTCGATGTTTTTCTCTATCCCCTCAAGCTCCCTCTTCCCACTCTCCAACTCATTGTTAATCTCGTCTCTTTCCTTTTGAAGCACTTCTAACAAAGATTTATTCGCCTTGATTTCCTTTTCGCTGTTTTCAATCGCCTTTTGTAAGCTGTTTATCCTCTCAATTTTAGCGTGCAAGCTATTCCACTTTTGATGCAGAAGATCAACCTGCCCCTTAATTTCTACCCTCTCCTTCTCATGCTTTCTTGCCTCGCCAGCTTCAATCTTTGCGTCGTTAAGTTCCTTCTCTGCTACCTGCAATTCCCCTTTTTGCCTGTCTAATTCTATTTGAAGGTCTGCAATAGTTCTTTCAAGCTGTTCCTCTCCTCTCCACTTCCCATCCAGTTCCGTCTTTTTTGCTTCCAGATCTTGGATTCTATTCAATACTTCGTCAAGGGGGCTGTTTGCTTTGGGCTTCCGGGTCTTCTTTGTCAGAACTTCATCCAACTCCCTTGATAACCTCTCGAAAAGGTTTTTCTCCTCAGCGGATGTTATAGCAGAGCCCACAATCGATTGTAGCTTATCAAAAGTCTCCTCATTTAGTTTTCCAGGGAGAGTATCTCCTTGCTTCGTCCAGAGCACCTGTCCAAGCCCCCAATTCTCTGGCTTGGATGCGCCGCGTGAAGAAAGCTCTCCACCTGTAAGTTCAGCCACCTGAATATCAGCTTTATCCCCCTCAGCGATTCTCTTCCAGTTACTATTAACTTTTTTCTCTAAGCGGCTAATGGGTGAGTAGAGAAATCGCTTCTCAATCCTATACTCATCATCCCCGGCCTCAAATATAATGGTTACGGTTGGCGAAAGACTGGAACCCCAGGGCACAAGGTTGTGTATTTTCAATGCATTGGTTGTATGCTTGTCAAAGAAACAGGTGCGAATAGCGTCAACCACAGTTGTTTTTCCAGTCTCGTTAAGCCCCGAAAGTATGTTAATCCCTTCAGTGAATTCAACTTCAAAATGGTCTCTAAATATCCCCCAATTCTCGAGTGTCACCTGTCTTAGTATCATTCTTTTACCCCCTTTGCTATTTCATAGAGTTTGGACACCGCCCGCTGTATTACATGCTGTGTTACATTGGGATCTGCTTCCATAGCTACCTTGACGCCCTTTATCTCTTTCAGTCGTTCCTCTGCCAAATCGGGGGCTACATCCACATTCTGGGATAGTAACGGCCAGCGCGTCATCAGGGCTTCAAGGCTCTCTGCAGTTCTTCTAAATATGCTTCCAGCGATCATGTTTCCGATTTCGCCTATATCAGGTTTCAAGTAAAATCTATTGGTTTCGACCTCGAAGTGCATCAATATTTCTCTGCCCAACTTTCTCAAGTCATTAACTCTCAAATGAGCGCCTAAATCGGCTACACCTCTCAGTCCAATCCTCAGTAGGGTATTTTGTGGCTCACTGATATTTTCGATCTTTTCCCGAAGGTCAGCGATTTGTCCCGGGTTTGTAATTTCTCTCTCCCATTCAAACCAGCGGAGATTGGCAGATTCAAACTCCTCAATTTGAGGAGGAGAACCTGGCTCTTCAATCTTTACAAATACGGCTTTGCCACTATTCCTCTCATCGAAAGCCGTGGGTTCTGGTGTTCCCGAATATATGGTACGCTCTATGCCATCCTTACCTTTATATCTAAACAGAGAATGCCAGTCCCCTAAGGCGAGATAGTCCAGTCCTGCTTCCTCAGCTCTACGTGGGTTTATTGGGAAGTTGGGGTTACTAACCATTCCTTCAATGTCAAGCGCTCCATGGGCAACACCGATTCTTATTTTATCTCTTTCATCTTCTTCGTATTTAATCCAAGCGGTTGGGTCTAGCCTACTCACTTTTTGCTCTATTGGGCAGGGATAAAGTATCACATTTAATTCCTTCACGGGGTAAGGTCTTTTTTGATCCAAAAGGAATACATTATTGGGTGCGCTCTTCCATAGGTGGCCCTTATAAATCGAATCAGGTGTTAAAGGATCGTGATTACCCGGTAGAAGATAAATAGGGATTCGAGAGGCCTCTTCAAATATTTCAAGAACTCTCGTGATGAGATGGCGCTCCACAGCATTATTTTCAAAGACATCGCCAGCTATAATAACAAAATCAACGCTCCTCTCTAAGGTCTTTTCGATCAAGTTTCTGGCTGTCTTTAATCTTACCTCACGAACCCTGTCTGCAGACTCCCCCAGCATTTTTACTTTCATACCGAGCTGCCAATCTGCTGTGTGAAGGAATCTTACCATCTTATTACCTCCTCTAGGGAGTCTAAGCCCCAAATTAAACGCCTGCCCATTGTGAGAGGCATTTCACAAATCCAAAACGATTACCGCTCCCTGACTAGGGCTCGAACTCTGCTACTTTTTCCTCTATCCTATCCTTTCCACCCCCATATACAGCCGCAAAACCTCGGGCACCGTTATGCTGCCATCACCCTGCTGATAGTTTTCCAGAACAGCGATGAGGATGCGAGGCAAGGCCAGCCCGGAGCCGTTCAGGGTGTGGGCAAACTGTGGTTTGGTGCCCACATCGGGGCGATAGCGTACATTGGCCCGTCGTGCCTGGAAATCGGTGCAGTTGGAGCAGGAGCTTACCTCCAGCCACTCGCCGCACCCAGGGGCCCAGACCTCAATGTCGTAGGATTTCGCGGAGGCAAAGCCGAGGTCAGCGGCGCACAACTGCACTATGCGATACGGCAGCCCCAGCTTGCTACACACCGCTTCGGCGTCTCCCACCATTCTCCCCAACTCCTCATCGGACTTATCCGGCTCGACGAACTTGTAGAGCTCGACCTTATCGAACTGATGACCTCGCTTGATCCCGCGGGTGTCCTTCCCGGCCGACATCTTCTCCCGGCGGAAGCAAGCGGTAAAGGCCACGTGGTAGATCGGCAGGGTGCCCGGTGGCAGAATTTCATCGCGGTAGAGGTTGGTCAGGGGAACCTCGGCGGTGGGAACGAACCAGAAGTCATCCTGCTGATCGTGGTAGAGGTTATCGGCAAACCTGGGAAGATTCCCTGATCCTACCATGCACTCCTGCTTGACCATAAAAGGGGGATATATCTCGGTATACCCGTGTTCCTTGATATGCAGATCAAGCATGAAATAGATCAGCGCTCGTTGCAGTCGGGCTCCCCATCCTTTGAGCACATAGAAGCGAGAGCCGGAGAGCTTAACTCCTCTCTCAAAGTCAATGATTCCCAA
>QLUI01000118.1 GCA_018725345.1 Bacillota bacterium
TATCTAACAGAGCGAGAACCTCTATGTGCCAAGTCATCAAGAAGGCTATAAATAGTAGGAATAACAATAAGAGTAAGAAGAGTGGAGGCGAATAAACCGCCGATGATAGCCACAGCCATAACAGAGCGCACCTCTACGCCCATAGCCCGGCCCAGGGTAAGGGGAAGCATGGCTAACATAGTGGTGGAGGCGGTCATTAATATGGCACGTAGTCTTGTGCCCCCGGCCTGGATAATAGCCTTATCGCGACTTAAGCCTTTAGCGCGCAGTTGATTGACATAATCAATAAAGACAATGGCATTATTGACCACGATACCGGTAACCATAATCATCCCGATAAAGGAGACCAGCGAGATGGTCTTACCGGTAACAAGAAGAGCCAGCACTACACCAATCAAAGCCAGAGGAACACTGAATATAATGGCAAAGGGATGAAGCAGAGATTCAAACTGAGCTGCCATAACCATATAGACCAAAAGAACAGCAAGGAGCAAAACAAAAAGAAGGCTGTAGAAAGTTTCTACCATGTCCTCATACTCACCGCCATACTCAATAAAGTACCCAGAGGGAATGGTTATCCCCGCTACCACCTCTTTTACCTCATCCATAATCTCTCCTAAGTTGCGGCCGCTAAATTGGGCATTGACCTCAGCCACCCGCACCCTTTCCTCACGAAATATCGCTGCCGGGCCTCTTTCGGGATGAATCTTGGCCAATTCACTAAGATGAACGAGCGTCCCTCTGGGAGAAGGAACGGTAATCAGGCCAATATCGGTTAAGGTCTCTCTATCTTCTTCGCGCAGACGCAGGCGGATGTCTATCTCTTTCCCCGCCTCTCGGAAGCGGGTAGCTACCCTACCCCTCATTGCCGTCTGCACTGCCTGAGCCACCTCAGCCACTCCTAATCCCTTTCGGGAAGCCCGTTCACGGTCAATTTTAATGGCAAGCTCAGGCTTTCCTGGTTTCAGTGTAGTATCTATACTGTGAATTCCCTCAATACCTTTAATTCTCTCCATCACGGTCCGGGAGAGTTCTTCTAATACAACTAAATCCTTACCAAAGAGTTTTATATTTATGGGGGCCGCCCCGGCTCCACCCATTATTGCCGCCGGACCAAACTCGATAAAGGAGGTGCTTAAGCCCTCTATATCCTGGGGGAGGCGGTGGCGAATCTCAGTCAGAACCTCCTCAATTGAGCGCTTTCTCTCTTCTTTTCTTAATAGGGTTCCCATAAGCTGGGCCTCGTTCACTCCGGTAGCCCCATAACCGAAAGCTAAGGCCATCTCGGCCCCGGGATAGAGGCCGACGAAGACGCCTGAGGCTTCTATCTCGGGAATATCAGCAATGATTGCCTCTACTGTCTGAACTACTCTGTTTGTCTCAGGCAAAGAGGTATCTACCGGCATCCGCAGAGTCCCTATGTAAATTCCACTGTCCATCCGGGGTATGAATTCAGTGCCGACAAGCAGGAGAAGTCCTAAACTGAGGACGAAGATAGCCGCCGCAGTAAGGATTACCTTTGCCCGATGCTTAAGTGCCAGGGCGAGAACCCTCATATATCTTTCTTTAAAACCAGCAAACCATCCGCCGGTTTCTTTTTCCTTTACAACTTTTTTTTCATTGTTTTTTAAGAGTTTGGAGGCTACCATAGGCACCAGAGTTAGGGCAACAAATAAAGAAACAATCAGGGCTGAGCCTACGGTTACTCCCAACGCTTGTGCCATTTTTCCTGCTATTCCCGTAGCATATGCCATAGGAAGAAAAACAACTACGGTAGTTAGTGTAGAGGCAGAAATAGCCATTGCTATTTCACTTGTCCCTATCTGTGCCGCTTCTTTTGGTTCCTTGCCCTCTTTGAGGTGCCGGAAGATATTTTCAACAACCACAATGGCATTATCAAGCAGCATCCCAACGGCTAATGCCAGGCCTCCTAAGGTCATCATATTTAGTGTATAACCAAGGGAGTAGATGGGGATAAAAGTGGCCAGTCCCGCCAAGGGGATAGCAAGAGCAATAGTAATTGTAGGACGAAGTTTTCGCAAGAAGAGAAAAAGGACAAATATTGCGGCCAGGCCTCCCCAGAGACCACTGCTTACCACCCCGGATATGGAAGCCCGGATAAACTTTGCCTGGTTAAAGAGTTCGTGTAGTCTGATATCTGCAGGCAGGTCTTTCTTTAGCCTAGTTAGCTCCTCTTCTACCCGCTGGGCAATACGAACTGTATTGGCCCCGGATTCTTTATTTATGGCAATTAAGAGACCATCCTGCCTGTCTGCCCGCGAGTGCCCACGCAACTCCTTATGGGTATCGGAAATAACGGCAATATCCTCAAGATAGATGGGCTTTCCTTCCCTTAAGGAAACCACCGTTCTTCTTATCTCATCCAGGCCTTCAAATTCACCTATGGTGCGCACCAAAAATTCCCGGGGGCCTTCAATTAAGTGTCCGGCGGGAAGATTGAGGTTCTCTCTTTCTAATGCCCGCGCCACCTCAAGGAGGGATAGGTTATGCGCCTCCAATCTAGCCCTATCAACCTCTATTAAAAACTCCCGCTCCAAACCTCCCCAGAGCCTTACCGAGGCTACCCCCTCTATCCGCTCCAAACGAGGCTTCATAACATCATCTATTAAGTCCCTTAAGTCAAAGAGGTCGCGCTCCCCGGTAATTCCAAACATCATAATCGGCCACATCGCCAAATCAAACTTAATCACTAAGGGACGGTCCATATCTTCGGGCAGGAAGACCTCAATGAAACTTATCGCCTCTCTCATATCCTGGGCGGCAAAGTCAAGATTAGTCCCCCAGACAAATTCCGCCATTACTACGGAAATCCCTTCATGAGAGACGCTGCGCACCTCCTTGATCCCGCTTACCGTAGCTACCACTTCCTCAATAGGTTCAGTAACCAACTCCTCCATATCCTCAGGAACCACCCCGGGATACATGCTCACCACCGAGACCATGGGGTATTCAAGATCAGGGAACATATCAATACCCAGACGACTCAGGGAAATTGCCCCCAAAAGAACAACCACCATAATAAGCATGGTAATGGCTACGGGACGGCGGACTGAAAAATTAGGAAGAAACATTTTTAAACCTCCGGTTTAAACCAAAAATCCAAACGACGAATCTCAAATGACAAAATCCAAATCATTTGTCATTTGACATTTACCCTTGCTCCATCTTTAAGACCGAAATGGCCTCCAATGATTACCCTATCTTGAGGCTCAACCCCTGAGACAATCTCCATACTATCTTTGGTAACTATTCCGGTCTGTACTTTTCTTATTTTAGCCACGGAGTTCTCTACTACATAGACTATTTCCTGGCTATCTTTTACTAAAACGGCATCCCGGGGAACAATGAGCACATCTTGACGCTTATTAGTAATAAGTTTTACCCGGGCAAACATCCCCGGCTTTAGTTTATGTTCCGGATTATCAATAGTTATTTCTACCGGCGCTCGGCGCAAGACAATATCAACCACTGGACTTACGATGAAAACCTCCCCCTTAAAGACCTCCTCGGGATAGGCATCCAGGCGCACCTCGGCATTTTGACCTCTAACTATTTTTGGCAAATCCCTCTCCGGCACATCTACCCGAATTTTAACCCTATCCATATTTATTATAAGAGCTAGCGGGTTCTGGGAAGTGACACTCATTCCTCTATCTATATAGACTCTGCCTACCACTCCATCAATGGGCGACTCTACAGGAGCCTTCTCAAATTCAAAACCTACTACATCGCGGTCAATAAGAAAAAGGGTATCTCCTTTCTTTGCTAAATCACCCTCTCTGACGAGTTTTTCTACAATCTTACCAGGGACTTTAGGAAAAATAGTTACCTCATCCTCAGCCTTTATGTCACCCACAAAAGAGAGTGTCTCTCTCATAGTGCCTTTTTCTACCTCAGCCACCTTCACATAAACAGGCATTCTTTCCTTCTCAATAACCTCTTCTCCTTCCCTGCCACAACCGGTTAAGAACAGAGAACAGAGGGCAGAGAAGAGAAAACAGAAAAACCTAACTTTTGATTTCTGACTTCTAATGTGTAGAGTAGACATTTTAACAACCTCCTTATCCCCCTCCGAAAGAACCTTCCCCCTCTCCTTAATCCTCTCCCCATAGAGGGAGAGGGAAGGGTGAGGGGATCCATTTATTCTCCTCCTGTAACATAATCCAATTTAGCCCTGGCTACTATAAAATCATAAAGACTCTGGGCATAATTTAGCTGAGCCGTTGATAAGGCAACCCGGGCATCCAACAAGTCTAATTGCATCGCTTCACCCCGAATATGCCTGTGTCTTATAATCTCATATGCCTTTTCAGCTCGGATTATATTCACTTTTTGAGCCTCTACAATTCTCCGGGCAGATTCTAAATCCAAAATAGTATTTTTTACTTCAATTTTTATATTATCAGTTAGTTTATTCCTTAAGATGCGGACCCTTTCCTTTCTAACTCCTGCCTCCTTTACTTTTGCGCGGGTTAAAAAACCATCAAATATAGGCATGCTTACGGAAACAGTGGCTACCCAGTAATCATCATATTCTCCTCTACCCACAGTGAATGCCTCTTTCTGATTGGCAAAATTGGTAAAATTAAGCCCCACCTGAGGCAGATACCCTGAAAAAGCCACTCGAACTTGCGCCTCGGCTGCTTCTTCCTGCAAAATCATCTCTTTTAATGCTGGCCTTATCTGTAGGACCCGGGCAAGTTTTTCTTCTAAGTTAATTTCCTCCTCTAAGATATAATCAAACTCTCCTTTTATTTTGATTTCCCGGGCCGGCGAAATTCCCACTAAAATTTTCAAGAAATTATAAGAGGTCTTGAGAAAGTTTTCTGCCTTTATGAGCTGAGGTCTAATATTGGCTACCTCAACCTCACTTCTTAAAACCTCATAATGCGATGCCTCTCCTTTTCGGAAACGTTTTTCCGTTACCACCAGACTCTCTTCGGCCAATCCCAGGGTCTTTTTTCTAATCTGCACAAACTCTTCAGCCAGCA
Organism: Bacillota bacterium; assembly: GCA_018725345.1. Lineage (GTDB taxonomy): Bacteria > Bacillota > Dethiobacteria > Dethiobacterales > Dethiobacteraceae > GPS1B09. The sequence goes on from QLUI01000118.1 coordinate 5,013, forward strand.
GGATACCGTAGAAGGCCTGTTTTGTTTGGAAGACAATTTTGTTCTCCATCTCTTTTTGGCTTTCCTTTGTTGCCCTTAAATCCTTGCGGGCTGAATCTATAGTATTAGCCACTCTTCCTCCTGCAAAGAGCAATTGGTCTACGGAAAAACTATAACCATGATTATCTTCAAAAGGAATAAAAGGGTGGTTCTCATAACGGGCATAATAGGCACTGCCCCTTATAGACGGGAAAATAGCCGAATGAGCCTGAGTAAGCCGGGCAGAAGCCTCTTTTATCTCTTCTTTTTTAGCCAAAATATCGTGATTATTCTTCAGGGCAAGCTCTATAGCCTTTTCTTTAGATAAAATTATAACTTCTTTGTCAGCGCTCATATCTCTGCTATCAACTTTGTCGGTGGCTTTCTCTGATAAAGCAAAACAAGTTTGCGGCAAAAACAAAAGAGGAAGAATCAGGATAAGATAACTGGCCCTTTTTTTATTATGTAGATTCATTTCTTTACCTCACACTTTATCCCTTCAGAAATTATTGTCAAGACAACATTTCTTATTCCCTTTAAGGGAAATTCTTTGCTGTCGGTAACCCAGCGAATCATCAAGCCATCAAGAGTGGCTAAAATTACCGAAGCGGCACGATCTGGTTTTAGGTCTTTCCTGAATACGCCGGCCGTTATCCCTTCTTTGATATAAGAGGAAAGCGTCTTTTTGTAATCCTTATAAATCTGTCGCATCTTTAAAATAAGCGGGCTTTCCTTCTTTCTTTTTCTTATCCGGGGCCATATTTCCAAAAAGACAAGACAGAAGTCTTTAAACTCTTCAAAACTTGAAATGCTGAGATTGATAAATTCTTTAATCCTTTGCCCGGGTTCACTTATTAAAGAAACTTTCTTAATACAGGTGTTCTTAAATTCATCCATAAAATATGAGCATAACTCCAAAAACAGTTTTTCCTTACCCGAGAAATATTCATAGATAGTACCCTTGCCCATATCGGCTGCTCTGGCAATCTCATCCATTCGGCTTGGGTAAAATCCTTTTTTAGAGAACACTCTTAAAGCAGCATTAAAAATTCTTTCCCTCTTCTTTTTCTTATCAACAACAATTGGCGACATAAAAA
>QLUI01000119.1 GCA_018725345.1 Bacillota bacterium
CTTTTGGCTTCGTTGCTCGCAGTTTGGGCATCCATGCCACACACCTGCGCTGCTCCTGAATCAGGTTTAAGCAAGATTGATATTATCTCAGGGGAAATCGCCTATAAAGTATGTAAAACATTGATTGTTTCGCACCACATTTCAGCGCGTTGAGAGCGAGATCGTAGCCGCAAGGCCGAGGCCCAGTGTCTGGCCCCTGAACGAAACTGTAGAACTTCGGTGTGGCGGGCTGACCTGGGCACAAGCAAGGCTCAAAAAAGATATTTTGAATCTGTTTTCTTGCGCCAATATCAAAGATGGACTACCAGCCTGGCTTAGGTTAATCTGGCACGAAGTATCCCATGATGTTCAGCCATACGAACGAACTTGACAATATCCATCAGAACAAGTGCAGGGTCGATGCCTGTTGGTAGTTCACTGAGGATTCTGTCACGAATATCGCCTATTGACCGTTTACTACGGCATAGATCCAAGATCATCCGTCCCGTCATGTTCGTCAGAAGTATGCGGAACTCTTTCTTCGGATGAACGACCATATACCGCGCAGGTGTCGAAGAAATGGCTCTTATTTCTGTCCCAGCCTTGAGAACAATGTTTTCACTTTTGAGACCTTCAAAGTAGCCTTGAATCAGCTTAAAATACATCAACTCTTCCGTCACATCCATACTACCCACCTCCATCTGTTTCGACTGGACAGCTCACATGATCGCATCATTGGTTTTCATTCCACATGAGGTCGTCGCTTACGTAGGGGATTTGCCCGCCCAAATCGCCATTTACCATTTTCTTGATGTAGCTCAGAACAACAGGATTTTGCCAACCGTATCTTGCCGCTTCATTCCATATTTCACTGAATCCCCTCTTTCTGACGCTCCCGAAAACAACTGGAAGTGAACAATCTATCTTCACCTCCCCAGCGGGTCTTATAAGGGCAGCTATCGTTGGAAGAGTAACGAATCTTCGGTAGTAATCAGGATACTTCGCCCCCTGTAATATCCTTATATAAGGAGAATAACTGTGAATGCAGCTCTCTACCACTTCACCGAACTCTTTTTGATCTTCCTCATCAAGCAGTAGATCCTCACCATTCAAAAACGCCCTACCGGCATTCAAAACGGGGCCGACTATGAATTCTCGACTGCCTATTAATACTGAAAGGTCGATCATCTTCTCCAGGTTTCTGAAGTTTGCTTTGGTACAGGTATGTGCAATCCTCACAGGGATTCCCGCCCTCGAAAGCCTGTAGGCTGTTTGCACAGCTCTTTTCCATGAGCCTTTCACCCCTCTCAGCCAATCATGTTCCTCAGGATATGCGCCATCAATACTCACCTGAATCCACGTAGGATTCGGTAGCGAGCAAAAAAAATCGATGAAAGACTGGTTTACGAACCAACCGTTCGTTATGATTCCTATGAGGGTACGTTCATTTCTTGTCAAAGTTTCAATAAGAGTTTTCAGAACATTCGACCGTAGGAAAGGTTCTCCACCAGAAATAGTGATACTCAGCAACTTCATATCTTTGAGCTCTGTTGCAACTCTCAACCATGCTTCATCACTCAAATCTTTTGAATTCGCGCAAATCCCAGAGTCGTTATAACAATGCAAACACTTCAGATTACACGCTGAAGTGATCTCCAATTGAACCCCCAGCGGCTGGTCGAACGTGAGCAATCTTCTTTCTTTATCAAGTAGGAAACCTTCTCTTCGATTGGTCGGAGAGAATGGAGGGTCTTTAATGTTAAAGGAATTATGCAGGTAATCAAGCAATTGCTGATACTCAATCATGATCGACTTCCTCCCTTCAATATAAGCCCAGTGTCCCTTTCTTTTTAGCAACCGCATCCGCTACACCGAAAAGGAGCCACCCGACTGTGAAGAAAATGGCAGATCCAATCACCAATTCAGCGAAAGCCTGTCCCGGCCAAGGTAAACGCCCAAGATTGATTATGCGCAGCAAATATGCGGCTTGGTATACGGGCCAGAAAGAAAGAATCGGGTGTAATATTTCTGGTATCACTTCTTTCGGGAGGATGATAGGTATAATTATCAAGAAATTTATCAATCCCAACCAGTTTCCCATGCCCTTCACCAGTAAAACTAACGCCCCCAAGATGAAAGTAAGTCCGTATACTCCTGGTATCACTATGAGAAACACCACCAAACTGCTGAACCAATTCTCGAATATCACCACTCGATGAATTAATCCCACTATCATCGCAAAGACCAAAATTATCAGCATGTTTTGAATGGTGTTTACAAGTGCCCTCGCCATGAAAACAGCCTTGATATCCACGGTAGATAGATGGAGATGTTCGAAGGTCCCCCAAGCTAGCTCCTGAAAGATAGATTGTGGTATAGCACCGATAGCTGATATGGCGAAAAACCAGACTATGTACCCCAGCATACTATGTCTTATTATGAGAAACATCGGTTCCTGGTCGGATACGAGAAGCCCTGTCGCAAGGGTGATCAACCAGAAGAAAACGTAAAGGAATACCAGCAAAGGAATTTGTGAAAGCGGAGCTTTCCTCGCAGACTCCACAAACTTTCTAAACTCTGCCCTCAAAACCAGCATCATCTTTCATCCCCCCTTTGAATCAAATTCACGAAAATCTCCTCAAAAGGTTCCTGCAAATTGTTTATCTCGAGAGGAACAACCTGAAAATCCCTCAGGATGTCGAAAACAGGGTAAATCAGTTCGGGCCCTTTAAGAGTTAACTCCACAGCGTCGGCATTTTCATCTTCACTCTGGAGGAGCACCGTCACTCCAGGGATAAGTCCGAGATGTTTCAAGTACTCTTCAGAACGGATCTTCTTACTCAAAATTAGCCGGTATTTGAAATAGTTGATATCCTTTCTGAGCTCACTGGAGGTGCCGCTTGCCACTATCCTGCCGTTGTTTAGCACAGTGATTCTATCGGACACCCTTTCTATGAACCGCAGATCGTGAGAGGATACTATCAAAGTTGCCTCTTTGGTTAGCTCCTTGATCGCACCTTCCATCTCAAAGCGACCCACCACATCTAATCCTAAGAGAGGCTCATCCAGGATGAAAAACTTAGGCGATGTCGACAGTGCACACATGAGCGCAACTTTTTGCTGCATTCCACGAGACAATGTTCCAACATTGGTATCAAGCCTTGCTGAAAGGTACAGCTTCTGCGCCCAGCGTTCCATCCCTTCCTTCACATCCTTGATCGCTTTTCCTTTGAGATTGGCGAAATAGTAGACATTTTCTCTAACAGTCATGTTCCAATAGAGGTTTCGAGAGCCTTCGAGAATAGCCCCAATTTCGGACGCAACCCTTTTCCTTTGCTTTGGTATCTTATAGCCGACGAGCTCCATTTCTCCCGCACAGGGGGTGAGTAACCCCAAGATCATCTTGAGAATCGTTGTTTTCCCGGCCCCATTGGGGCCAAGTAAGGCAAATACCTCTCCTTCATATACATCGAAGGACACATCATTGACCGCATGGATTTGCTTTCTCCCAGCTTTGAAGGTCTTTTTCAATTTACGAGCCCGAAGGATGATCTTCCTATCCATTCACAGTTTCCCCCTCTCCTTTTGTCTTCTTTTTCATTCTGTTGAGGAACTCCTTTTGTAGTAAAAGAGATAGAGCCTTTTTATGGAAAGTTCGTATTCGTTTCCGAGAAAAGTAACGGGTGTCAATATAAGCCATATTCCGCACCCCTGGCAAAAAAGCCTTGAATTCTTGCAAGAAGCCTGAGTTCCAAAATCTTTTCAAGCTGTTTTTATTCACTCACTTGTTATGACCCAGGGTTTTGCACGCCCTAGCAGCCGAAAAACTGTCAACGAGAGCAGGCAGCATTATGGTTAGTTACATAACTCATTGCGAATGTCCCAACCCGCAAAGAAATGCTTAATGCGGATTTCGCTCAAATCGGCCACCGGCGTAACTGCATGATTATGATATGTTATTGCACTAGGTTTTGCAAGGCACTATAAATGACACATGCGGTGCTTGCTTACTCTGGATTTTTAGACAACTCCAATAAAAGCCCTGCAGTTTTCGGTTAAAAACAGCATAGCCTTTCTCGTGCTGACCAGGATCCTTCATATTATGAGACTTTATACAAGGAGTTCTTCAACGCTCATGCCCATCAGTTCTAGGAGTGTGGTGATTTGGCGTTCCTTAAAGCCACTGCTAAAGGTGTAGTGCCCTTTTTTTCACGGACAAATGCATGATTATTCAGTGCACAGATGAAGAAGAACATGGTGATATTGGGCTGGAGTTTAGCCCTATTCCAACCGATTTTTGGCAACTCCTTTTCACATTCCTGGTAGCCTTTTCTCAGTTTGTACTGAACAAGCGCCCGAATCAGGAGAGATATGCCCAGCAACATCACCATGGCCCGGATTCTGTCCGGTGTGTCCAGATAGATTACGGACGCGATGCAGGGTTCTTTCAGGAGACGGTACTGAATCTCCACCACGGCCTGGTTTTTATAGTTTCCCAGAATGTCCCGGGCGTCACTGGCTGTCTTGTCCACATTGGTGACCAGCACAAAGCATTCCTCTTTACGTTTTAGTGTTTCCATGGTCTCCTGGTTTTCACCGGTCAGTTCCATGCGCAGCTGCCATTTGGTTTCAATTTTCGCTGGCTTCGGACTTTTGCCGGGGTTCCCCCGGGGTCTTTTTTCTATCTGTGTGGCAACAATATTGGCACTGTAAACGTACAAACAGTTCTTGTGTTCCTTTTGAAATCGTTCCAGTTCTTTAACGGCATCTGCTTCGCACGCAAACTCTTTTTTGTGAACCTGTTTGATGGCCTCTTCCAGTTCAATTAGCGCTTTGGTTTTCTTGTGTTCAAACCGCTCCTTTCCTTCACTGGTTTGATATGCAATGCAACGAATCTCCTGTTCATCTACGGTCTGTACAAACTCTTGCGCCTTGTATTCGCTGGCACGTTTTCGCTCGCTGATGCTGCCCAGATCAACCCACTCATTTTGTTCATAAGCTTCATTGGTCACCCTGGCCGCCATTTTATCACTAAAACTAGCGGGGCATAGAGAGATGAACCGGACTGTTTTGTTGGCATCCATCATGGTTTTGAAAAGGGTGATGTTCATCAGCTTTGAATCGGCAATGTAGATGAATTGTTCCAAATCCTTCGCAAAGAGTTCGGCCACCAGTTTTAATGCTTTTGTGTTCCATGCTACATCGGATGTGTTACCATCCATCACCGAGTTGGCAAGGGGAATGCCGTGTTCATTGACAATTTTCCCAACCACCACCTGATTGCACCCGCGTCGATGGTCCTTGTTGTAGCCTTTCACAATGCGCAGAATCTCTTCATCGCTCAAATCGCTGATTTGATCAGGTGCCTGCATGTCATAGTCCCCGTAAAAAGAGAGAGTGGTCGTATCGGAGTGAAGCCGTCGAAAGGCGATTTTGTATACCGCGTAGGCTGCCAGACAAAGCGTGGTATACATCTTCCCGGGAGAAGCCTCAGCGATCTTATCGAGGGTCCGGCCAATGGCATCATCCGTCAAATCTTCAGGCTCAACCCCTTCTCCAAACAGCAATTCTGTATCAATGCCATCGAACCGCTCTGCAATTCTGCTTAAGGGGGCCCGCACTTCGAAAAAAGTGGCTAAAATGAAAGCCTTTGCCAGATTGCCGGGAGATATTTTGCACTGCTTCTGATCCCACTGTACCGTTCGATCAATGTAATCGACGAAACCGATGGCATTTAACACCTTGTTGGCTAACGCTACGACAAATGGAACGCTCTTTTTCTGCTGGACATGGGTTTGTTGAATAAGAGTACGTTTTTTCCTCCGAGTCATGATGATCCCTCCTTGTCATTTTAGACATAGCTTTGAGATCATCATAGTTTATGGAAACTCATTTGTCCAGCACTAATACTGATTATTTTTTAGGAGGGTGCGGAATATGTGTTGTTACCGATTTTCGTTTAATTCTGGTGCTGAGTCAATCCCCCAAAGGGGGATTTTGGGGGAAATTCAAGGGTGATTTTTTCTCACCCTTAGCTTGACACTGTCAGACTAAGGGCAAAATAGGAATCGTGCAACAGGTCTATTCACGTCGCATAGCCTCGACAGGATTCATCTTCATTGCTCTCCGGGCAGGGTATAGGCCCGA
>QLUI01000012.1 GCA_018725345.1 Bacillota bacterium
CTTGAACTGGAATTGACAAGACAGGAGATGGCCAATATGATTGGCACGTCCCGAGAGACTGTGACTAGGATTTTGAGTCGTTTCCAAAAAGACGGGATTTTAACACTGGACAAGCAACGTATTATCATCCAAGATGAAGAAAAACTCTGTGATTGGACATGATTTAGGGCACACTACCTGTCAGGGGGGTGCCTTTTGCTTTATGCAGGCTATTACTGATTTACACACTCATACGGTTTATAGTCATGGGAAAGGAACTGTTGAAGATAATGTGCGCATGGCAATGAGGCGTGGCTTGCAGGCGGTGGGGATAGCAGACCACGGCCCCAGCCATATTTTTATCGGCATTGGCGGTACGAATGCCTTTAGACTGATAAAAAAAGAAAATAAATTGGTCCGTCCCCGGAGCTTGACTTTTTTATGGCAGGTGTCCGCAATTTTTGGTCCGGCTGGACGAAAACAACTTCTGCGTCGCTGCGGGCAGCCAATACTGCCGCGATTACAGCGGCGGTAAGGCGTTATCCCATAGCCGCTATTACCCATCCAGGCCTGCAGATTGATATTAATACTACAGAACTGGGTCGCGTTTGTAAGGAATACGGTACATCTTTGGAAATTAACAGCTCCTATGGCAGTGAGTTAGACCAGTATATCAGGGAGGCTCTACCTACCGGAGTCAGTTTTTTGCTCAGTAGTGATGCACACTTGCCGGAGCGTGTAGGAGATTTTTGTCAAGCTTACCAATTGGTCGAGCGCCTGAAAATTCCCCTAGAGCGAATTGTTAATCTGGATAAATAACGTCTGCAAAAGAGGGAAACTGATGGTGTGAGCCGAAACTGTCCAGCAGAAAGGCAATACTGGGTATTTGGAAAATTGGGAGGGCGAAGATGTTGGAAAATATCCGTTTTGTGTTAATCACAGGGCTCTCCGGAGCAGGTAAAAGCCAGGCGATTCGCAGTTTTGAAGATCTAGGTTATTTTTGCATCGATAACTTGCCGCCCATGTTGATTCCTAAATTTGCCGAATTAGCGGCTCATTCGGAGGGAAAAATTAACCGTATTGCTCTAGTCTCAGATATTCGTGGCGGCGAATTTTTTGACAGGCTGCATGATGCATTACAAATGCTGGAAGAAATCGGCTTTGATTACGAGATTATCTTCCTGGAGGCTGATGACGAGTCGTTGATTCGACGCTTTAAGGAGACGCGCCGGCGCCATCCTCTAGCTGCAAAAGGCAGTATTGCAGTGGGAATTAAGGAAGAAAAAAAATTGTTGGCACAAATCCGCAGCAAAGCGGATAAAATAATTGATACCACAATGCTTACACCTCATCAGCTTAAAGAGGAAATTGTCTCTCTTTATGCACCTGATAGCGAGCAGGAGAATATTCTAATTACGTTGGTAGCTTTCGGCTTCAAATACGGGATCCCTTTGGATGCCGATTTGGTGTTTGACGTCCGTTTTCTGCCTAACCCTCACTATATTGAAGATCTGCGTCCGTTGACTGGTAATAACGAAGAAGTCAAAGAATACGTCTGGAAGTGGGCAATTACACATAAATTTTTTCAAAAGCTGGTGGATATGATTCAGTTTCTTGTGCCGTGCTATGTTAAAGAGGGAAAACCGCAACTTGTGATAGCCATCGGCTGTACTGGAGGCAAGCATCGTTCCGTCTCAATTGTCAATGAGTTGGAAAAGATTCTTAAAGGGAAAAATTATCGCGTGGTAAAAGAGAATAGGGATATCAATAAGTCTTGAGTTTGAGAGGAATTAGAAGATGCAAATTCGTGACTTTTTAATGGGTTTAGTGATAGGCGGAGCTACCATCTTTTTCCCGCGCCACCATGGTGGGAGGCGCAATAAAGTCTTAGATCAGCGGGAGACGCTATATCAAAAATATTGCCGTGAAAACGGTGCCAAGATAGCTGCCATCGGTGGCGGCACCGGACTCTCCACCTTGCTGCGGGGATTAAAGAAATATAGCTCGAATCTGTCAGCTATTGTTAATGTCACAGACGACGGGGGAAGTTCAGGTCGTTTGCGTGAAAAGTTGTCTATCCTGCCTCCCGGGGATATCCGCAATTGCTTGCTGGCGCTGGCAAATACCGAACCACTTCTGGAAAAGGTATTTCAATATCGGTTTGCTGAAATAGAAGGGTTACAAGGGCATAATCTGGGAAATTTATTTTTGGCAGCTCTAAGTGATGAGTTTGGTTTTGAAGAAGCGCTGTCAGTCGCTAGTCGTGTGTTGGCAGTCAAAGGAGAAGTGCTGCCGGTAACTATTGATAATGTGAATCTGGTGGCGCACTTTGCTGATGGCCTTGTGATTCGTGGGGAAAGTCGAATCTCGGCTGAGTGCGGGAAAATTTGCCGGCTTTCCTTGGATCCGGATACTTCGCAAATTTATTCGGCGGCAGCTCAAGCCATTCGCGAAGCGGAAATTGTGTTGGTTGGTCCAGGCAGCTTGTACACCAGTGTGCTGGCTAATCTGCTGGTGCCGGGTGTTGCGACGGCCATCAGGGAAAGCAAAGCAAGGAAAGTATATATCTGTAATGTGATGACTCAGCCGGGGGAAACGGATGGATACACGGCAGCCGATCACCTGCAGGCAATTGATGAACATGTGGGTTCCGGTATTTTTGAACTGGTTGTAGTCAATAACAATTTTGATATTCCAGCCTCTTTGTTAGATAAATACCGACATGAAGGTTCTGTACCGGTGCTTCCTGACGTCGAGCGCTTAACTCAAATGGGGGTGGACATATTGTCAGGCAGTTTGATGTCTCACCATGAGCTTGTTCGCCATGATTCAGAAGAATTGGCTAAGATTATTTTTTCGCAAGATTTGGTGTTTAGTAAGGCTGATGTTGGGAAGAAAAAGAGTGGTCTAGCGCATCGTTTAATGCACAGGGAGAGAGGTGTGTAGCATGACATACGCCCTGCAGGCCAAAAATGAACTGACCCGTCGTGAATTTGGTAGAGTTTGTTGCCTGGCTGCTGAATTGATAGCATTTATCCGTTTAAGCGGCAATATCCAGATTTCAGGCAAGCGGCTCTCTTTAAATGTGGTTACATCTAACCCGGCCATAGCCCGCCGGATTTTTTCTCTCTTCAAGCAGCTCTTTTGTCTGAGTTCAGAGCTATTGGTGCGCAGAAAGATCAGGTTGCGGAAGAACAATGTTTATCTTATCCGTATTTCAGAATCATTTCGCGTGCGTGAGGTGTTGACGGAACTGGGGTTAATGTGCGGCGGTGTTTTCGTTCAGGAGTTAGATGAACGGATAAAAAAAGGAAAATGCTGTAGCAGGGCTTATTTGCGAGGCGCTTTTTTAGCTGCAGGCTCCGTTTCAAATCCGGAAAATTCTTACCATCTGGAGATATTTACTGACTATCAACAGCAGGCAAGTGACTTGGCTGCGCTCATTGAGACCTTTAGGTTAAAGGCTAAAGTTATCACCAGAAAAAACGGTTACTTAGTTTATCTGAAAGACAGCGAACAGATTGTGGCTTTTCTAAACGTGATTGGAGCCCATTCTGCTCTGCTTAGCTTTGAAAATGTGCGCATTTTAAAAGATATCCGCAACCGAATTAACCGTTTAGTCAACTTCGAAACTGCCAATGTGAATAAAATGGTGGACGCTGCGGTGAAACAGGCAGAGGTTATTCGAGCTATCGAAGATTCCATAGGGCTTGCTGCACTTGAGCCGCCGCTTCAGCAATTAGCCAAGTTGCGCTTGCAGCATCCCGAAGCCAGTCTTCAGGAGTTAGGCGAGATGCTGGATCCAAAATTGGGGAAATCCGGCGTCAATCACAGAATGCGCAAACTGGAAAAGATCTCTAAAAAATATACAAAACAGAAAGTGTAGTAAATAGATTTCTTTGACTTAGCTTGTTTGAATAGATTATCTTGCAAATTGGCAGGATTTTTGCATTCCATTGGCGAATAGTGAATGAGCTAAAACATTTGAATTTTTCTTTCGTCAGGCATCTTTTTGTTGCGTCAGAACTGTACTGAGCTTTTATAAATACGCAAAGGAGATGTCGTAATGCGGATTTCCTATAATCTTAAGCTGGAACAATCACAGAAGCTGATGATGACGCCTAAACTGCAGCAGGCGATTAATTTGTTGCTGAGCGACCGGAAGTTGGTAGAATTGCTGGCTAGGCGGGATGTTTTACTTTCCCGTCGTACTGTAGCAAAATACCGGGAAGAAATGGGCATTCCTTCATCCACCAGGAGAAAACGTATTTAACGGAGAAAAGGATGTGCAGGTGCGCATCCTTTTCTCCGTGTGCGGCAGGAATTTAGTTTTTATTAGCGAATTATCTCTTCGTCTTTTGCCTCCAGGTGCGGAGCGAGTGTAGCGGGAGAGAGGGCGATCATTTAAAGATAAGCTTTGGTTTAAATATTATATTTTAGGGAGGCAGTAAAATGACGATTAAAATCGGCGTAAACGGTTTTGGCCGGATCGGACGCGCATGCATCCGGCTTGTAGAGGAGCATCCTGAATTGGAAATGGTGGCTTTTAACAGCACGCGAGATCCGAAGATGCTGGCTCATCTTTTGAAGTATGACTCACTCTACGGCCGCACGCCCTACGACGTAGAGCCGTTAAAAAATGCGCTCCTGTTAAATGGTCGGGAAGTAAAAATCCTGGCTGATCGTCATCCCGCAAACCTTAACTGGGGTGACTATGGCGTGGAGGTCGTAATTGAAGCTACAGGGTCTTTTAGTGATGCCCTGGAAGCCGGAAAGCAACTTGGCGGCAGTACAAAGAAAGTTGTTATTACAGCCCCGGCTGAAGGCGAAGATTGTACCATCGTAATGGGGGTAAACGAGGATAAATATGATCCAGCTAATCACCATGTCATTTCTAATGCTTCCTGCACGACCAACTGTCTGGCACCGGTTTGCAAAGTGCTAGATGACGAGTTTGGCTTTAAGAAGGGGTTAATGACGACTGTTCATGCGTATACTAACGACCAGAGGATTTTGGATTTGGCACATAGCGATTTGCGCCGCGCCAGAGCTGCCGCCCTGTCCATGATTCCGACCACCACAGGAGCGGCGCGTGCTGTATCCATGGTTATACCCGGGATTCGTGGCAGAGTAGATGGTTTAGCAATTCGGGTGCCGACCCCCACAGTCTCATTAGTTGATCTGGTGGCAGAGCTGGACAATTCTGTAACAAAAGAACAGGTTAATAATGCTTTCCGTCAGGCTGCCGCCGGTCGGATGAAAGGAATTCTCGGTGTTTCTGATGAGCCGCTCGTTTCTGTGGATTATAAGGGAGATTCGCGTTCTAGTGTGGTAGATGCTCTTTCCACCATGGTGGTGCAGGATAATCTGGTCAAAGTGATCGCTTGGTATGATAATGAGTATGCTTATGCTTGCCGTGTCATTGATCTGGTACTCTTTATTGCAAAACACGGCTTGTAAACAGAAAAGCTGCCGTTCTCGTGTTCAGATTGCGGTAGCTTCCTTCAAGGAGGTGCTTACTTTGACAAAAAAATCAGTAAAAGATATTGACCTGACTGGCAAACGGGTCTTTACGCGTGTAGATTTTAATGTACCTAGAAATGAACAAGGTGAAATTACTGACGATACGAAGATCAGAGCGGCGTTGCCCACTATCCGCTACATGCTGGCACAGGGAGCCGCAGTAATATTAGCCAGCCATCTTGGTCGTCCGAAAGGGAAGCCGGATGAAAATTTGCGCCTGGACGCAGTGGCAGCGAGGCTGTCTCTCTTGCTTGGTCACCATGTGCAAAAGCTCGATGAAGTTGTAGGAGAAGAAGTGTCTCTCGCCGCGGCAACTCTGCAGCCAGGGGAGCTTCTTTTCTTGGAAAATGTGCGTTTCCATCCCGGAGAAAAGAGTAATGACGAAGCGCTTGCTAAGGCATACGCCGGACTTGCTGATCTGTTTGTTTCCGATGCCTTCGGTACGGCGCATAGGACGCACGCCTCAAATACCGGATTGGCAAAATACATTCCTGCGGTGGCAGGATTGCAGATGGCGACAGAAATAGAAATTCTCTCCAAATGTTTACACAATCCGCAGAGGCCGTTGGTAGCAATTGTGGGAGGCAATAAAATTGCGGACAAAATTAGGGTTTTACATAATCTGCTGAGGAGTGTTGATTCGCTGTTGCTTGGCGGCGGGATGGCTAATACCTTTTTGAAAGCAAAAGGATATCAGCTGGGTAAGTCGCTGGTGGAAGAGGATCAGTTGGCGGTTGCCGTTAAAATTATGCGAGAGGCAGCAACCCTAAAGGTAAATCTTTGTCTCCCGTCGGACTTGATTGTGGCAGATAGTCCGGAAGATGGGACCAGCGCCCAAGTTGTCACGGTGGACTTGGTGCAGGCAGATAAAATGGCTCTTGATATTGGCCCTCAAACAAGAAAGAGTTATGGTGATTTAGTAAGTAAGGCTGGTACTGTTTTGTGGAACGGTCCCATGGGCGTGTTTGAGGTAGACGCCTTCGCACAGGGGAGTATTGAACTGCTAAACACCCTTGTGCAATCTGAAGCATATTCGATTGTTGGCGGTGGAGATATGATAGCGGCGGTGAAAAAAGCAGGCGTGGACAAGCAGATTTCGCACATCTCCACCGGAGGCGGCGCCACGTTGGAGTTTTGGGAAGGCAAAGAGCTGCCTGGAATTGCCGTTCTTCAAGAGAAATGACTGGGTAGTTTACAGAAAGGGGTTTGGCATGAGGATACCAATTATTGCCGCCAACTGGAAAATGCATAAAACCAGTGAAGAGGCAACAACCTTTGTAAATCAGTTAGGAAATCAGTTGAAGGCAGAAGTTGCGTTGGAAATAGTGCTTTGTCCACCGTATCCTTTGCTAGCTTTAATTGCAGAGTCATGTCAGAAGTATGGCTTTAAGCTTGCTGCCCAGAACATGTATTGGGAAACGGCAGGGGCGTTTACAGGCGAAGTTTCACCTTTGCTACTGAAAGACTTAGGCGTGCAATATGTGATTCTCGGTCACTCGGAGCGACGTCAGATTTTTGGCGAAACCGATCAACAGGTGTCACGCAAAGTCAGGGCAGCCTTCGCGCATGAACTAGTGCCTATTGTCTGCGTGGGGGAAACAATGCAGCAGCGTAATGCGGAGCAGACAAACAGTGTTGTGGGAGAGCAGGTTAGTATCGCCTTGAGAGGCTTGGATCCCTCCCAAGTACGCAGAGTAGTTGTGGCTTATGAGCCTGTTTGGGCGATTGGTAGCGGTTTGACAGCCAGCGGTCATGACGCAGCCACGGTGGCTCGCCATATCCGCAAAACAATTGGAGAAATGTTTAGCCTCAAAGTGGCTCGTGATCTTAGAATCCAATATGGTGGCAGTGTAAAGCCGGAAAATATCGATGAATTTATGCGGGATGCTGAGATTGATGGTGCCCTGGTAGGCGGCGCCAGTCTTGATTCTCTAGTTTTTTCCGCTATTGTGCAAAACGCTTGGGGAGCAGTTGCACCATGAGTCGTCCCCGCCCCCTCGTCTTAATTATCTTGGATGGCTGGGGTTTAGGCAGAAAGAAGAACGGCAATGCCCTCTACCAAGCGCACACGCCGTTTTATCACCAACTCAAAGAAACATTCCCGCTCGCTCGTCTCAAGTCAAGTGGCGAAGAAGTAGGCCTCCCTAAGGGGCAGATGGGCAACTCAGAAGTTGGACATCTTAATATTGGAGCCGGCAGAATTGTTTGTCAAGAATTACCCCGGATTGATAAGGCCATCGAGGATGGTTCTTTCTTTGAGAACGAGAAATTTTTAGCAGCCGTTGCTTACGCAAAGGCAAATGTTTCTGCGCTTCATTTGTTCGGATTGCTGTCAGACGGCGGTGTTCACAGTCATTTGCGCCATCTGTTTGCTTTATTGGAGCTGGCAAAGAGAGAAAATATGGATAAAGTATTTGTCCATGCTGTGTTGGACGGGCGGGACGTGGCTCCCACAAGTGCCAAGGAGTATTTGCTTGCATTGGAAAATAAAATGAGCGAATTAGGTGTGGGTAAAATTGCTACTGTCTCGGGGCGCTATTTTACGATGGATCGGGACAGACGATGGGAAAGGGTGGCGTTGGCTTATAATGCCATGGTTTACGGAACAGGGGAAGTGGCTGCTGTAGCAATGCATGCATTGGAGTCGGCAGCTGAGCGGGGAGAAACGGATGAATTTGTCAGACCGACTGTGATTCTTGGTAAGGATAGCAAACCTATAGCTTCCATAAAAACGGCTGATGCCGTGATATTTTTTAATTTTCGCTCTGATCGAGCCAGGCAAATTACCCGCGCGCTTACAGATGCGGATTTTAGCGGATTTAACCGTGTGGAAATTCATCCCTATCCATATTTTGTCAGCATGACTCAGTATGATGAAAAAATCAATGTGCCGGTGGCCTTTTTACCCGATCATTCAAGCGGTACGCTGGGTGAGGTCTTAGCTAAAGCCGGCCTAACACAATTGCGGATTGCTGAAACCGAAAAATATGCCCATGTCACGTTTTTCTTCAACGGTGGTAAGGAAGAATGTTTTCCCGGAGAAGAACGCATTTTGATTCCCTCACCGAAAGTCCCTACATATAATTTTCAGCCGGAAATGAGTGCGCCACAAATCACAAAGCGGGTATTACAGGAAATAAACGAGGGTCGTTTCGATTTTATTGTTTTAAACTATGCCAATCCCGATATGGTAGGTCATACCGGTTTGCTGGAAGCGGCCGTCAAAGCGGTTGAAGCGGTGGATCTTTGTCTGCGGGAAGTTGTAACGGCAGTGCTTGAAAAAGGCGGGATAGCTATTGTTACCTCGGATCACGGCAATGTGGAACAGATGACAGTGGGGCGAAACAGTTTGAGTTTTACTGCTCATACAACTAATCCCGTTCCGTTTATTTTGGCTTCTTATCCACCACAAAAGTTACGTAAAAGTGGGATTTTAGCAGATGTGGCTCCTACAGTTCTGGAACTGCTCGGACTGCCCAAGTCGGTTGAAATGACCGGCACATCGCTTATAATCCGCATTTCTCGGCAAAGGGGACAGGCTAAGACAAAGAAGACAGGAGGCCAGAAAGATGAGTAAAATTACCAAAATTTTTGCACGTGAAATTTTAGATTCCAGGGGAAATCCTACCATGGAAGTTGATGTATCCCTGGCTGGAGGTGGTTTTGGCAGGGCAGCCGTACCGTCAGGAGCGTCTACGGGCGCATTTGAAGCTATAGAGTTGCGCGACAATGACAGTAAGCGATATTTGGGCAAAGGAGTGCTGCAGGCTGTAAAAAATGTTAATGAAATAATTGCCCCTGCTTTAAGAGAGAAGGATGTCTTAGAACAGGCGTCAATAGACCAAATGTTGATTGAACTGGATGGGACACCAAATAAGGGCAAGCTGGGAGCAAACGCCATCTTGGGTGTCTCCATGGCTGTCGCTAAGGCGGCGGCAGATTCTTTGGGACTTCCTATGTATCGCTATCTGGGTGGCGCCAACGCTAAACTTCTGCCGGTGCCCATGTTAAATATTTTAAACGGTGGTCAGCATGCTGATAACAACGTGGATATTCAGGAATTTATGGTTTTGCCGGTGGGCGCGCCTACTTTCGCTGAGGCTTTGCGTGTGGGAACAGAAATATTTCACCATCTGAAGAAAGTGCTCCAAAAAAAGGGGTTGAATACAGCCGTAGGCGACGAGGGCGGCTTTGCGCCAAACCTTACGTCTAATGAAGCTGCGCTGGCTGTAATTATGCAAGCTATTGAGGCGGCTGGGTATAGCCCCGGCAGGGACGTCGTGCTGGCGCTGGATGTGGCGGCGAGTGAGATCTACAGGGATGGTCTTTACCATCTAGACGGTGAAGGGCTGCAGAAGACTTCGCAGGAAATGGTGGCATTTTATGAGAAACTGGTGGCCACTTACCCGGTTGCTTCCATTGAAGACGGCCTGTCTGAAGAAGACTGGGAGGGCTGGAAGCTGCTTACGGACGCACTGGGCAAAAAGGTACAACTTGTGGGTGACGACTTGTTCGCAACTAACATGGAGCGGTTGCAGCGGGGGATCGATGCCTCCACAGCTAATTCAATTTTAATTAAACTGAACCAGATAGGTTCTGTGACTGAAACATTGGATTGTATCGCTCTTGCTCAGAAGCATGGCTATAAACAAGTAATTTCACACCGATCAGGAGAAACTGCCGACACTACTATTGCGGACCTAGCAGTAGCAACTGCTGCGGGGCAAATCAAAACCGGTGCACCGTCCCGCGTAGATCGGGTGGCTAAGTATAACCGTTTGCTCCGGATTGAAGAAGAACTGGGAAGCAGCGCACGGTTTGCCGGGAATCAGTTTGTTGCTTTTGGAAAGGGATCGAAGGGCTGAAATAATAATAAAAAATTGTTGACAGGAATAAAGCAGGATGCTATACTCGTTATGTACTGTCATACATAACGAATAACGAGGGGGAGAATAATGAGTAAGAGGTTATCACCTTGGTTGCTTGGTCTGTTTTTGCTGCTCTTTATGTTCACAGCGGCTACTAATTCTGCGGGAGCTGCGCAAATAAGCGTTTTACTGGACGACCAGCCGCTTTCTATGGAAGTTGGGCCACAGCTAGACGGCCGTACAGTATTGCTTCCGTTAAGAGCTGTACTAGGCCCTCTCGGTGCGGAAATGGATTGGCACGCCGGAACCAGGAGTGTAAGTATTAGCAGGGGGCGCACAAACCTCGGTTTGTCCATAGGCAGTAAAGTAGCTACGATTAACGGCGTAAGAACCCAACTAGCTGTGGCACCAAGAATTG
Source organism: Bacillota bacterium (assembly GCA_018725345.1). Classification (GTDB taxonomy): domain Bacteria; phylum Bacillota; class Dethiobacteria; order Dethiobacterales; family Dethiobacteraceae; genus GPS1B09. Next base: position 10,789 of record QLUI01000012.1, read on the forward strand.
TCAATGGGAGGACATTGGTCCCACTACGCTTTGTCAGTGAATCATTGGGTTTGCAAGTTGACTGGCGGAGCAGGGATTTGACAGTCGCTATTACAAGCCCTCCTAAAAAGCGGCTCACATTAGCAACGACTACCAGTACTTACGATTCAGGTCTCTTGCAGGCAATATTGCCTATTTTTGAGAAGGCTTATGACTATGAGGTAAGAATAGTTTCTGTCGGTACAGGCGCGGCTTTGGCTCTGGGCAGAGACGGCAATGCAGACGTTGTCTTGGTTCACGCCAGGGAACTGGAACTGCAGAATGTAGCACAGGGTCACTTCATTGGGCGGCGTGAGGTGATGTATAATGATTTTGTCATTGTCGGACCTACGGGAGACACAGCAGGCATTCGGAGGACGGCAAACGCTACCGCTGCCTTGAGTGCCATTGCTGAGGCAAGAGCCACTTTTGTTTCTCGCGGAGACAATTCCGGCACGCATATTAAAGAGAATGAACTTTGGCGGGCAGCTGGAATAATACCTAGCGGAGCATGGTATGTAAGAGCTGGTGCCGGTATGGCCGATACTCTGCGGATGGCTGATGAACTGAATGGGTATACTCTTACAGACCGTGGCACTTTTTATACGCAGCAGAGAAAGCTGGATCTGACCCTTCTTTTTGAAGGAGGGGAAATTCTGCACAATCAATATGGCATTATGGCGGTTAATCCGGCACGCCATGCCAGGATTAATTTTGAAGGCGCCACTGATTTAATCCAGTTTTTTGTTTCTCGGCGAGGACAGTTACTTGTCGCTAATTTCGAAGATGCTCGCGGTAGGCAACTCTTTTTTCCAAACGCCCATCTTTTAAGGTAAATGTTTTTTGCCTGTCGCATAACTCCAAACTTTGCCGGATTAGCAGACCTTTACTTTTTGTCACAGGAAGCGCAGTCGCTTAGACTGCGCTTCCTGTGAGTACGCGCCATAACGGATTATTACTGAAAAAAGATAAATAGTTTGTTGTTTTTTCTAAATCTCTATGATAAAATATATTTGTGCTCTATGGCAGAGCATGGTAGAGGATATTTCTCTAATATTTTGACAAATTCATTGTAGCTCGAAAAAGGAGGTGTGGTGGATGGAAATAGTAATCAATGTTTTGTTTTTACTGGCTACTCTGGGTATGATTTCATCAGTTCTTTTGCAGTCTTCCAAATCAGCCGGTCTTTCCGGATCAATTACCGGTGGATCCCAGACAATGTTTGGCAAGAAAAAAGGCGTAGATGATTTGCTGGCAAAACTGACTGTAGTTTTCGCTGTTTTGTTTATGGTGCTGGCTATTATTTTAACAGTCTTAAGAGCTTAACCCGGCTTGCCGGGTCAAGATAGAGGGATAATTAGAAGGAGGAGAAAGAAACAGTATGGAAAATCTAGTAATGTTGGCTCCACTGGCTAGTGTAGTCGCCCTGTTATTCACGTTCTATTTGGCTTACAAAGTTAAGAAGATGGACCCAGGTAACGAGCGGATGCAGGAAATAGCCAAAGCCATCCAAGAGGGTGCGACGGCATTTATTAGCCGCGAATATCGGATTCTTGCGATTTTTGTAGTTATTCTTTTTTTCGTCATCACGTTTGCGCTTAACTTGCCGACGGCTATTGCTTATCTGGTAGGTTCCGTTGCCTCAGCTTTAGCCGGCTTTATTGGCATGAACATCGCGACTAAGGCCAATGTGAGAACTACTAATGCTGCCAGAAAAGGAACTAACGAAGCATTGACCGTGGCATTCTCCGGCGGGGCCGTCATGGGTCTTTCTGTGGTTGGCCTAGGTCTGCTGGGATTAAGCGTACTGTTCATGATTTTCAGGGATGTTCATATACTTACCGGCTATGCTCTGGGTGCCAGCTCTATTGCTCTGTTTGCCCGCGTGGGCGGTGGAATCTATACAAAAGCTGCTGATGTCGGCGCTGACTTGGTAGGCAAAGTAGAAGCGGGCATTCCAGAAGATGATCCGCGCAACCCGGCTGTTATTGCTGATAACGTGGGTGACAATGTGGGTGACGTTGCCGGTATGGGTGCGGATTTATTTGAATCCTATGTAGGAGCTATTATTGCGGCCATCACCATTGGCGTTGTGCTTTACGGTATGGTGGGCGTTCTTGTTCCCATGTTAGTCGCTGCCACCGGGGTTATTGCCGCGATTATTGGCACCTTTTTTGTTAAAGCAAAAGAGGGGGTTAAACTCGCCACTTCTTTAGAGCGCGGCACTCTTGTCAGTGGCATTATTGTAATTATCGCCGCATATTTTATTATTGACGCTTACCAAGGAGTCCTTGGGGGAATAGGTGCGTTTTATGCCGTAGTTTCCGGTCTGCTTGCCGGGATTTTAATTGGCCGAATCACTGAATACTACACTTCAGATCATTACGCTCCTGTAAAAGGAATTGCGCAAGCATCATTAACCGGTGCGGCCACAACCATTATCTCCGGGCTGGCTGTCGGTATGCGTTCTACTCTGTTGCCCGGCATGGTCCTTGTTGCTGCTATTCTGATAGCTTATGAGACAGCAGGTTTATATGGGATAGCCATTTCTGCAGTAGGCATGCTGGCTACCGCAGGGATGACCATCGCCGTGGACGCTTACGGCCCTATTGCTGACAATGCCGGCGGAATCGCCGAAATGGCTCACCTGGATAAATCTGTGCGCAAAGTTACTGACCAGCTGGATGCCATGGGTAACACAACTGCCGCCATCGGCAAAGGTTTTGCCATCGGTTCCGCAGCTTTGACGGCTCTTGCTCTCTTTACTGCCTATACCGAAACTGCCAATATCCCGTACATCGATATCACTAAGGCTAAAACAATTGCAGGATTGTTAATCGGCGGTATGCTTCCCTTCTTCTTTTCGGCCTTGACCATGGAAGCGGTGGGTCGCGCGGCCTTTGAAATGATTGAGGAAGTTCGCCGTCAATTCCGGGAAATTCCCGGCCTAATGGCGGGGACAGCAAAGCCGGATTACGCGCGCTGTGTAGATATCTCCACCACCGCCGCGTTAAAGCAGATGGTGCTGCCAGGCTCATTGGCCGTGATTGCGCCGCTGCTGACAGGATTTGTCCTTGGCGCAGAAGCGCTAGGTGGTTTATTGGCTGGAGCCATAGTCACCGGTGTGATGATGGCGATATTCATGGCCAACGCCGGCGGTGCCTGGGATAATGCGAAAAAATTCATTGAGGGTGGCGCCCATGGCGGCAAGGGTTCCGACCCGCATAAAGCAGCTGTTGTTGGCGATACTGTGGGTGACCCTTTCAAAGACACATCCGGGCCTTCGCTAAATATTCTCATTAAGCTGATAAGCATCGTGGCACTTGTTTTTGCTCCGCTCTTTGTCGGTGTTACTCCCTTAATAGATCTTCTCTTTTAATCGTACAATTTGATTACAGCTTAGAGCGGCGCAACCATGCCGCTCTTTCCTGTTTTATGAGCTAATACTATTTTATTTTTACAGGAGGAACAATGGTGGAACGGGTAGAAGCATTAAATTTGGTTAAAAAATATGTAAAAAACAAAAACTTAATTAAGCATATGCTGGCCACAGAGGCAGTGATGGGTGCATTGGCAAAACGCTGCGAAGCAGATGTGGATAGCTGGCGGTTGGCAGGCCTTGTTCATGATTTGGATTATGATCAGACGGCTGAAGAGCCGGAACAACACGGAATCTTTGCCGCGAAGATGCTGAAAGAGTTAAATTTCCCCGCAGAGATCATCCAAGCAGTCCGCGCCCACAACGGATTACTGGGTTATGAGCGGATTAGCAGCATGGATCATGCGCTCTATGCCGCAGACCCAGTCACCGGTTTAATTGTGGCCGCAGCCTTGATTCATCCCCATAAAAAACTGACCTTCATTGACGCGAAATTCGTCCTAAACCGTTTTGACGAAAAACATTTTGCGCGTGGGGCAAGCCGGGAACAGATTAAGTCTTGTAGCCAGTTGAATCTGGAGCTTGAAGAGTTTGTTGGCATCAGTCTGGAAGCAATGCAGAGTACCTCTGGAGAACTGGGTCTCTAGGAGATCCCAAAAGAAATGAGGCAGAAATATGATTTTTGAGGAAAAAGTTTTAAATTATATGCG
>QLUI01000120.1 GCA_018725345.1 Bacillota bacterium
ATCTGTGGAATGCCGATAGTGACAGCTCAAAGGGAGGAAATTTGTCTTTGCTGTAAAACAGAAAATACTGGACAAACTAAAAGCAGCTAAAACTTCACTAGGAGGGGCTAGATGTTTTTACATATTGGCAGTTCCAGAGTTGTGTCAGGAGAAGATATTGTCAAGTATTTTTGATATTCGCATAAAAGATAAACAGTGCAATAAGGAATTTTTGCAGACTGTTAAAAACAAAGATGACCATGGTAACGATGAAATAAAGTCTTTTATTGTCACAAGTGAGTTTGTCAGTTATTCACCTATTGCTCTGGTTACGTTGAGAAAAAGGATTCAGTCTGATATTTTTGATAATTAGGATTACTGAATTACTCATGAAGAGATTTATTCAGTAATTCCTAAATAAGGGTTAGTTGGGCGAACGGAGGCAGAAAAATGTCGGAAGAGAAAAATGGTAATCAAAATAATAATAATCATTATGACGAATCACAGATTCAGGTACTAGAAGGACTAGAGGCTGTCAGACGTCGCCCTAGTATGTATATCGGTTCAACCGGGCCGCGCGGACTGCACCACTTGGTCTTTGAAGTGGTGGATAACAGTATTGACGAGGCGTTAGCAGGGTTTTGTGAAAATATTTTTGTAACTATTGAAAAAGATAATATTATTACTGTGGACGATGATGGGCGTGGCATTCCGGTTGGAGAGCATCAGCAAATGAAAAAGCCTGCCGTGGAGGTTGTGTTAACTGTTTTGCATGCCGGCGGCAAATTTGGTGGTGAAGGATATAAAGTTTCCGGCGGATTGCATGGAGTGGGAGTCTCAGTAGTTAATGCCTTATCAGAGTGGTTAGAGGTGGAGGTAAGTCGTGACGGTCAAATCTATTGTATGCGTTTTGAACGAGGAAAGCCTGTTACAGAGTTACAGACAATTGGAAAAACTAACAGGAGCGGAACCAAAGTTTCATTTAAAGCTGACGGTGAAATTTTTGAAACGTTGGATTATGAAGTTGACGTACTTTCACAACGATTGCGAGAGTTGGCATTTCTAAACAAGGGAATCAGTATTACCATTACAGATAGGCGTCAAGAGCAGGATGTCAGTGAAACATTTAAGTATGACGGCGGGATAAAATCATTTGTGGAGTACCTTAATAAAAATAAGGAGAATCTCCATAAAAAAGCTATTTACTTGGAACAGGATAAAGAAGACTGTTGTCAGGTGGAGGTAGCTCTGCAGTACCATGAAGGTTATAATGAAATGGTCTTCTCTTTCGCTAATAATATTCGAACTCATGAGGGTGGAACACATGAGTTAGGTTTTAAAACAGCATTGACAAGACTAGTAAACGAATATGCGCGTAAAGCCAATATTCTCAAGGAAAATGAAAGCAATTTAAGCGGCGAGGATGTTCGTGAAGGACTGACAGCCATCATCAGCGTAAAGTTGCGTGAACCGCAGTTTGAGGGTCAGACAAAAACAAAGCTGGGTAACAGTGAAATGCGGAGCATAGTAGATTCTGTGATCTATGAGGAGTTAGGAACTTTTTTTGGGGAAAATCCGGCGCTGGCAAGACGGGTAATAGAAAAGAGTCTCAGTGCTGCCAGGGTACGGGAAGCAGCCCGGAAGGCCAGGGAACTTGCTCGGCGGAAAAGCGCTTTAGAAATTACGGCGCTACCAGGAAAACTGGCCGATTGTGTCAGTCGCGACCCAGCAATGTGTGAAATATACCTGGTGGAGGGAGATTCCGCCGGCGGCTCTGCTAAACAAGGGCGTGACCGCCGTTTTCAGGCAATTTTACCGCTGCGGGGTAAAATTATTAATGTGGAAAAAGCCAGGTTAGATAAAATACTGGCTAACGAAGAAATCCGGACGATCATTACAGCACTTGGAACCGGGGTTTCCACCGATTTTGATCTGTCAAAGGCCCGCTATCATAAAATCATTGTAATGACAGATGCCGATGTAGATGGTTCCCATATCCGCACACTACTGTTAACCTTTTTTTACCGCTATATGCAGTCGTTGATCCAGTCAGGATATGTTTATATTGCCCAACCCCCGCTCTATCTATTAAAGAAAAGGCAACAAGAGTATTACCTTTACAACGATGAGCAGTTGGAAAAACTTTACTCGGAAATAGGGAGAGAAGGCACTTCTCTGCAGCGCTATAAAGGTTTAGGTGAAATGAATCCGGGACAGTTATGGTCCACAACCATGGATCCGGAAAAACGCACCATTTTAAAAGTGACAATGGAAGATGTCATTCGGGCAGATGAAATGTTTACCGTCTTAATGGGGGACAAAGTGGAGCCGCGACGTGAGTTTATCGAAAAATATGCGCAACACGTCCGTAACCTGGATATTTAAACGGGAGGATTAGGTTCAAAATGAATTTTACACATGGAAAAATTATACCAATACCTATTCATGAAGAAATAAAGGGGTCTTTTTTAGACTATGCAATGAGCGTTATTGTAAGTCGTGCACTGCCCGACGTGCGAGATGGGTTAAAGCCCGTCCACCGGCGCATTTTATATGCAATGCATGATTTGGGCATGTCGCCGGATAAACCTCATAAAAAATCGGCCCGTCTTGTAGGTGAAGTGTTAGGCAAGTATCATCCCCATGGCGATACGGCAGTCTATGACGCCATGGTGCGTTTAGCCCAGAATTTTTCCAGTCGCTATCCATTAGTTGATGGGCATGGCAATTTTGGTTCTGTTGACGGCGACCCCGCAGCAGCCATGCGTTACACAGAAGTTAGGATGGCAAAAATAACTGTGGAAATGCTCTCTGATATTCAGAAGGAGACGGTGAATTTTAGGTCAAACTTTGATGATACGCTGGAAGAGCCAGCCGTTTTGCCTTCTCGTTTCCCTAATCTGCTCCTAAATGGTTCTACCGGTATTGCTGTGGGAATGGCTACCAATATCCCGCCCCATAACCTGCGGGAAGTGGTGGATGCCCTGGTACATATCATTGATAATCCGGAGTGCGATGATTTAGATATTTTTCAGCGGATTAGCGGACCGGATTTTCCTACGGGAGGCTTGATTTTGGGACGTGAGGGGATTCGCACAGCTTACAGAACCGGAAGGGGTATTATAAAAATTCGTGCCATCACCCAGATCGAAAGGATGGAAAACGGGAAATCACGTATTGTGGTTACTGAATTGCCTTTTCAAGTAAACAAAGCGAAAACAATCGAAACAATAGCCGAGCTTGTCCGTGAAAAAAAACTTGAAGGAATTACAGATTTGCGTGACGAGTCGGACCGGAACGGCATGCGTTTTGTAGTAGAACTAAAAAGGGAAACTAATCCCCAAGTGTTGCTTAATCAGTTGTTTAAGTTTACTCAACTGCAACAAACATTTGGTATTATTATGCTGTCTCTGGTTGACAACAAACCCCGGGTGCTCACGTTGCGAGAAATGCTAACCTACTATTTTAAGCATCAAGAAGAAGTGGTAATGAGAAGAACCCAGCATGATCTGCGTAAGGCGGAGGAACGCGCTCACATCTTGGAAGGATTGCGCATTGCCATTAGTTATCTAGATGCGGTGATTAAGTTAATTCGTGCTTCCAGCACCACCGAGGAAGCACGATCGGGCTTGATCGAGAAATTTAGTCTTAGCCAGCTTCAGGCTCAAGCTATTCTCGATATGCGTCTGCAAAGGCTCACCGGTCTAGAGCGTGAAAAATTGGAAGCGGAATATCTGGAATTGATCAAAAAGATCGTATATTACAAGGAAATTTTGCTTAATGAACGACTGATCCACCAAATTATTAAAGACGAACTGGCAGCGATTCGTGCTAAATACGGGGATGCCCGCAGGACACAAATTGTTGATCATGAAGATGATTTCTGTGTGGAGGATCTGATTGCACAGGAAGATATGGTAGTTACACTGACCCACAACGGGTATATTAAAAGGCTGCCCGTAACGACGTACCGTGTGCAGCGGCGTGGCGGACGCGGTGTTACAGCTATGTCAACTAAAGGCGACGATTTTGTGGAACATGTCTTTGTGGCTTCAACACATGACCATTTATGCTGCTTTACTAACAGGGGGAGAATGTATAGACGGAAGGTGTTTGAAATACCAGAGGCAATTCGTCAAGCAAGAGGGACAGCGATAATTAATCTATTGGCGGTTGAGCCAGGGGAACTGGTCACTGCGGTTATCCCGGTTAAAGATTTTTCGGCAGGGCAGTACCTATTTATGGCCACGCGTTGTGGCTATGTAAAGAAAACCCCATTGGAGGAGTTTTCTAGTGCCCGTAAAGGAGGATTGATCGCAGTCTCCCTGGGAGAAGCCGACGAGTTGATTGATGTGAGGCTGACTGACGGCAAACACGCAGTGGCGTTAGTTACCCATAACGGTTTAGCTATTCGCTTTTCAGAAAATGATGTTCGCGCCATGGGCAGGGCAACCCGCGGCGTACGTGGTATTAGACTGAAAAAAGATGATAAAGTAATGGCTCTCGAAGTGGTTTCGCCGGAAATGGAGCGCGAAGCGGAATTGCTTGTGGTAACAGAAAACGGCTTTGGTAAACGTACTCCTTTCTCAGAGTATCGCGTCCAGAGCAGGGGCGGCAAAGGAATTTATACTATCCGTGTTTTAGATAAAAATGGGCCAGTCATGGGTGTAAAGCTAACACGCCCCGGTGATGAAGTGATGATCATTACAGCTCGTGGTGTCGTTATTCGTCAAGATGTTACTAAAATCTCGCAACAGGGCCGCCATACTCAGGGAGTGACTTTAATCCGTTTGGATAAGGATGATAGAGTGGTAAGCATTGCCCGTGTAATGGCTGAGGAAAACGAAGTATAAGGTGCGTGAGTTCATGTCTGGGAGAAAAAAAACAGCGACTATGCCGTTCGTGCAATTTTTTATTCTGTTGGCGGCGATAGTGTTTTTGCTGGTACGTTTTTCTCTGCACGCCAGTGACTATCAGTATCCGCCGCTGCCGCGAAGTGTGGATGTGATTGTATTTGGCGGTGGGATTACCGGCGCAACCGCAGCCCTTTCTGCGGCAGAAGCAGGAGTGGACGTTTTTTATCTTTACCAAGATGAGCCAGACAAAGGAGGTTTTCCCGCTTTTAGTCCGGCTTTTTGGGTTTCCGGGGCTCGAGCTCAGCAAGAGGCAGAGCAGGATTATTCGGCTGAAACCATGGCCGCCGCTATTTACAAACAGACTCAGGAGACGGGGAACGCTAATCTTATTTTAAGCTTCAGTAAGCGCAGCAGCTTAAGCTTGGCATGGTTGGAAAATAAGACTGGTGTGCCCTTTTCCGTGTTTGCTGAACCGGAAAGCAATCCCGGCTTACTTTTGCCCCAACGTGGAGAAGCAGCCCAATTTGTGAATCAGGCGCTACTTGAACAGGCGGCAGGCAGCGTGATAGAGTTTAATAGCAGACTACAGCCTGTACAGTTGCTGATTGAAAATGCCAAGGTGCAAGGTTTGGTTGTGCAGTCTGCAAACGGTGATCAACTAAAAATATTTGCTCGCGCCATAATTCTGGCAGACGGCGGTTACGGGTCTAATCAGGCATTACTCAAAGAGTTGGCTGGCATCAGCGAAGTGACACCCAGACTGGAAGGTGGTCATCGCGGCACGGGTTTGCTACTGGCTATGGCTGCAGGCGCAAAGACTAGTTATTTGGACAGTGTTACCTTGCTGCCGGTTTTTTTGCCGACAGGAGAACCTGTTAGTAAAGAGGTGTTTCCCGCTGCCGTAGTTTTTAATGCCGTAGGCGAGAAGGTTGCGCCCGGGGATGATCTGGCACAAACGATAATTGACGCCGGCGGCAGGCTATTTATTATCCACGGCTCACAAGCGCCGCAGCCGCGGCGAAACTTTAATCAAATCAATGATGTGCATTCGTTAGCTAGCGAACTTGGCTTGGCGCTTGAAAAGACTGCTGCCTTAGTTGGGGAGCTTACTGCTCCCTATTTTGTGGCGGTGGCAAAAGCGGTGGCGCTGACACCGGGCGGACTGGTAGTTGACAGGCAAATGAGAGTATTTACAGCCGATGGAGCAGTAGGTGGGCTTTATGCCGCAGGTGAAATTACTGCCGGAATACATGGAAACAGTGCGATTAGTAGCCTTGTTTTCAGCGAAGC
>QLUI01000121.1 GCA_018725345.1 Bacillota bacterium
CTTGGTTACCGTTATCGGGGCTGACCAGGCGCCAGGGTTGCCTGCGGGGTCTGTTGCCATGGCATCAACCAATATATCGCCATCCGCTAAGGTGGCAGCATCGACGGTTATGGCAAATGCCCCAGCATCACCTGCAGTTCCAGTGGCTTCTGCCCTTACATCCGCAAGGGCCAATCTGACGGTTACCTCAGAGCCGGGTTCGGCGATGCCGGTTACCTCGACAGCGCCTGCGTTGGCGAGGTTTATCAGGTCACCGGTTACCGCTACATCTGTTGGGGCTGCTGGTGGCACCACATCGAGAAGCGCAAAATTGACCGTCACCACCGTTCCATAATCAACGATCACATCCTCTTCGAGGTAAATCTCAACGTAGCCCGCTGCGGAAACCCGGAACTCATAGGTCCCCTCGTTCACAGTAAGCTCGTATGTCCCACCGGCATCGGTTGTGGCGGTACCTATCATCACATCCGTTACCGGGTCTATCGCTTCTACAGCGGCACCTTGTATTGGTGAGCCGGTGACGGCACAACTGACAACCCCGGTGAAAATCCCCGTTCCTCTTGGAGTGATGCTGAACCCCGTGGTTTTCTGGGCAACTATTCCATTGTAATCAAGTCTTGCTGTTGCCTCATAGTTGCCTGGTATGAATGGAAGGGTATAAGGTTCGACCCAACCGGTGGATGCCCCGGGATCAACTGTGCGGGGCTCAAGCCCAATACGGCCTCGCCATACCCTGCCATGCTCGCCCACGTAATAAATGTCAATCAAGCCGGATACAGTGACCGCTGCTTCTTCTTCATTGCGGAACATGACAATGAAAATCGCCTCACTGTGTCTGGCAACCTCTTCTGGAGTGATCGAAAACCCGATTATCTCTCCGGCGGCCATTCCTGTGGCATCGACTGTCAGGGTGTAAGTCTCCACCGGGAGTTCAAGCCACCATGCCATTATGGCAGCCGTCCATTTCCCGGGCGCTGGATGGTCAACGGAGACTACCTCTGGCTTGTCGAACTCTTCAACTGCTGTGATCTCACCAGCCGGGTTAAACAATACTAAGTCCAGGTTACTCCACTCATGAGTCCAATCCAGGCTGAGTTTCAGGTTGGCTACCCCTGGTTGGACATCAAGGGTGTAGTAAACATGGTCTCCCCATCCCCCCAGATTCACAGCACCCTCATCAACAGTCCCGGTTATGTCCACAACCGTGGTATGGTCCACAGGCTGCATCAGATTAACCGAAACGGGAATGGTTATATCGCCAACTCTAATGCGGCCAAGATATGTTCCGGCGGCTGCACCGGCGGGCACACTCATCGTAGCATCGACGGTGGCCGTTGCTCCTGCGGCAACCGTTATGCTTGCCGGCACGGTTATCCAGTCGCCGGCGGCAACGCCCTGGGTGTCGGTCATCACTGATTTGGTGATGGGCAGGGTTGCATCTGCTGCGGTGTTGTTTATCACGGTGAAGCTTCTTGTATAGTCACCGGGAAGCACCCTTCCCACCGACCATTCGTGAGGCTCCACCAGGATGCCTGCCTTCAATGCAAGATAGGCAGCATGTACATTCAGCCTTCCGGCACCCTGATCCAGTATGCCAACAGCTAAATCATGGGCCGAACTCTTCAGTGCCATTTCTACCTCTGCCGGCGTCAAACCGGGAAAGGCGTCCAGCAGCAGGGCCGCCGCACCGGCCACATGCGGGGCGGACATCGAGGTGCCGCTCCAGTCAGCGTAGAGCCCAAACTCCGGCTCGATATGTCCGGGCACGGGAGCGATCACCCAGAGCCCGGGCGCGGCTACATCGAGTGCAACCCGGCCGTCTCCAGCAGGACCCCTGGAGCTGAACCACACGATCTCATCCCTGGCCTCAGATGCCGCCACGGCTATCACCTCGTGGGCAATTGCCGGCCTTATAATCGTGGCTTCACCTGGTGCCGAATTTCCGGCAGCCGGCACCACGATATGCCCGGCAGCCACGGCATTGGCACTTGCCCGACAGACTGGCATTCTGCCGGTTCCGTCCCATTGATGGGCCCCGAAGCTCATGTTGAGGATATGTGCCCCTTGATCCATGGACCACTCTATGGCCGCCAGAATCCATGAGGTTCTGGTCCAGGTCTCTATATTAAATATCCTGGCATTGAGCAAGGATGCCCCGGGGGCAACCCCGCTTATTTCCCATCCTGGATTATATGCCCCGGCGGCAATTCCCCCGACATGCGTTCCATGCCCGTGGTAGTCCATAACAGTATCATCACCGGTGAAGTCTTTTGCAGCAATAATCTTGTTGCCGTCCAGGTCGGGATGGGTGTAATCGATGCCGGTATCCAGTATGGCGATCTTTATCCCCTCTCCATCGTATCCGGCCTCCCACATCGGGGGGGCATTCACTATCGGATCACCATAATCCCAGTAGAGGGTGACGTCCTTCGTAGTCGTCTCACCGGCAATGACCGCTATATCCGGCACCCAGGCCGGGGTCAGAGGGACCCTCCACGCCGGGGAGGTGATTATCTCATACATGCCTGGTGGTAAGACCTCGGTGGTATATCGGCCATGATCGTCGGTCACTGCTAAGAGGCCCCAACCGACTCCCATGAGTTGCTTCCGACCGAGCACCGCGGCACCGGCCACCGGAACCCCAGCCGTATCGGTTACCGTCCCGGCGATCACACCGCCTGCCTCCAGGGCGACATTCACCGTAGTCGTCTCGCCGGCAACAACCTCTACCCGGATGTAAGCCACTGCTAGATAGGCCTCCGGCGGCGCGTGGACTTCCATCGGGGCGATGCCTGGTGTTAAGCCAGTGGTGGTATAATAACCCTCGTCATCGGTCATCACCCCGAGCCAGGTCCATATACCCCAATCAAATACCCCTACCAGAGCATCAGCCACCCCAACTCCAGCGGGGTCGGTTACCCGGCCGGTGATTACGCCGCCTGTTGCCAGGGTGACATCCACCGTAATTGTCTCGCCGGCAATAACCTCTACGGGAATGCTGGCCGGCGCAAGATGCACCCCCACCGGTGGGATGACATCCAGCAGATACTCACGTGGCGGTATGGGAGGGGTGATATAATAACCATCGGCAGCGGTCCACAGAACAGCGATCCACTCCCATGCCTCCCAACACCATACCCCTACCAGAGCATCGGCCACCGGCTCTCCAGCCGCATCGGTTATCGTCCCGTCGATCATGCCGTGTGCCAGGGTGACATCCACAATAGTGGTCTCACCGGCAATCACCTCTATCCCGGGGATATGGGCCGATGGGAGGCCGAGATCATGGGGTGGATGTACCCACATCTCAGTGATGCCTGGTGATAAGCCACGGGTGGTATAAGCACCGTCCTCACCGGTCCTCGCCCAGGTCCAAAGCCCTAAGACCGGATCGGGTACCTCCACCCAAGCACCGGCCACCGGAAGGTCATCCGCATCAGTTACCGTCCCGGCGATTACGCCGCCGGGTTCCGTCAGGGCGACATCCACCGTAGTCGTCACCCCAGAGGTAACCGTTATAGGGATCACAACCGGGGCGAGATGGACCCCCCATGGTGCAAAGACTATCATCTCAGTTTCGCCTGGTGAAAGGCCAGGGGTGGTATAATAACCAGTGGCATTGGTCCACATCCCCCAACCTATCGGTAGGACCGGGTCCCACACAATTACCAACGCAAGGTACAGTCCCGCTCCCTCGGGGTCGGTTACCCGGCCGGCGATTATCCCGCCTTCGGGCAAGGTGATGTCCACCGTAGTCGTCTCGCCGGCAACAACCACTATGTCTTCGACAAAAGCTGATGCTAGATAGGCCCCATGTGGTGGGAAGACCCACATGGTATAGGTGCCTGCAGGTAAGTCGGGGATGGTATAACTACCGTCCTCAGCGGTACGCGTCCAGCCCCAAGCCCAGGTGACCGGGTCCCATACGTGCACGAAAGCCTCAGCCACCGCGAGTTCCGCATGGCAGGTTACCGTGCCGGAGATTATGCCGACTTCCCCTGCCGGGGTGACATTAGCCGCCTCCAGCCTGATGATCTCTCGACCACGGATGATAAGCATTTGATCAAGATCGATGATCAATCTCTCGTCCGCGTCAGCGACATCCGGCTTGGGCGGGATCTCTACCCTTCTAATGGCATCGTCAACTGGCGGCTCCGGATAGAGTTCAGGTAGTTCCGGCGGCTCAGGGAGGTGGATCTTCTCATCCAGCCAGACCATTTCTACATCCTGGCGGGCAGCAATCTCAGCTATCTTCGGAGCGTAAACCGTTGCTGATATTGCATTGATGATCCAGTGGTGGGTAATGTTCTCCGCCCCTATCTCGGGCAGTAATGCTCGCAGTGGGGCTTGGGTTGCATTTGCCAGTGATTCCGCCTTTACAAGACCAAACCTGCCTTCGATTAACCCCGGCTGCTCTTCCAGCATTATTATAACCGGGATATGTCCACGAGGTCGGGCTTGTATTTCCGCTTCCAAATGCGAATCTATCTTTGGATCTACATCCTGTATCTCGCGCGGTATCTGGTCTCTTAGGCCAGCCGCGGCGGCCGCCGGTGCAACTGGCGCCAGTAGACCGCCTCCCACCAGCAGGAGACACATCGCTAGAGTTAATATACTTCTCCAGAATTTCATTGGAAACCTCCTTTGAATTTGTGAGCACCATCCTTTATAGTGGGATATTGCGTGCCTTGAAACTCATCCTTCACACTGTCATTATCACCCCTGTTTCAGCAGTCCATCCCTCGCTTTCTGCCTCGGTGCCTTTGTCCCTCTGTCTCTGTCAGCTTGCCATTCACTGATTGCTGGTAGCAGAACGCTTTTTATGAAGTATATCACTTCTACAAGGTATTGTCAAGCCTCCCATATGGCCCTTAATCCGTGGATGAAAAGCTGAAATCAAGATCATCAGGGGGATTCTCCCCCTGGAACCCCCTAAAGCGGTCATGCCTGGGATTTTTATTTGAAGTTCCTATGCCACAAAGTAGGCCGTCAGCACTTTCACTCTAAACTCAGAACTCATTACTCAGAACTCAAAACTGAGTGCTCAATGCGGATAAGCGCTTACTTTTTGCCGACGTCGGGCTAAGAAGAGCCTATCTCTATCCTGATAGACGGTGTCCGGAGCTGTATTCCTTCCCCGTTCAGCTCGAAAATCACCGTAACACCAACGAGGGAGAGCTCACCAGGAGCGATCCCAACCTCCCATGGGAGGTCTTTGGATAATGCTTGGTTTGGCGGGATATGACGGTGGGTGATCACCGTAAGAAACATCTTATCCTCAGACCAGAGGCGATCCCTTCCGGGGCCCTTTATTATTAAATCGAATAATTGAGAGGTCCGGGTTTCAAAGGATATTGCATCCTGGGTAGTGTTTATCAAGGAAAGGGTGGCTATTACCGTCTCGCCGGGCTGGAAGTTGACTTTGGGGACCGAAAGCTCCAATCTAAGCCCTCCGACCACTTCAGAGGATACCGTGGTAATTGCCGGGGTTGGCTCCTGATTAACTACGGGGGCCGGCTCCTCAGGGGCTGGCCCCTCGGGCCTTGCTTCAGGCACCGGGCAACCTGCTAGTAGTACCAGTGGGACAATCAGCAACGCCCAAAAAAACCGCTTCTTCAGCACCATTTTCCCTCCTTTTGGCCGCTTGAAGCCTTTTTGGAGAACAAGATCATCAGGGGGATTCTCCCCCTGGAACCCCCTAAAGCGGTCATGTCCTGCGCTTTTGAAGGGGCTTCGCCCCTTTCGAAACCTTTTATGATCGAAGGTCCTCTGGAGCGTCTCTGACTTGGCGCCTCCTCGTCGAGGTCAGGGACAACCTCAACTATTACCAAGTAATTTTACCACAAGAATCAAAAGTTTGTCAATATGTATCCTTAACACGCCTTCTTTTTCAGTTTCAAGATGACGTCATTGATTAAGGCTACCACAACACAATAACTTTGTCAAGCCCCTTAACACGCCTTCTTTTTCAGTTTGATCATCCCGCAGCGGCGGGCCTTATGCC
>QLUI01000122.1 GCA_018725345.1 Bacillota bacterium
TTTCACAACGCCTCCTACTCAGCTTTTATCCTTGATATAAATCCTGGGGATCAACTCTTACTACTTCCCTGAATCCGTGAAGTTAAACTTAATTGCTTCACCTACAGGGTGAAGGTGGGTGAATCTATGTTCACGGATCCACGTACTTCTTTAATGAGGTCGAAGAAGCTCATCTCTCATTCAAATGCCCTTGGGCTATAAGCATTTCTATCTCTTTCCAGCCGGGTATTTCCTCCTCCGCGGAGACGAGGCGCTTTGCAGCTTCAAGCTTCCTCTCTTTGGTCTCCTCTCCTTTAACAATTTCCTTATTTACTGCTTGTCGAATTAAAGCCCCCACGGAGCTACCACGTCGTCCAGCTTCCTCCTCCAGCCTGCGATACCGCTCCGGATCGAGAAAAACCTTCACCTCCCTTGTTAAAGACATTCCAGACCTCCTCGCATAATGTGTGTATATAGCTTAATATAATGGGACGATTTTATCAAGGAATAACAAGCCTAATCTGCTTAGTATCAAACTTCTAGCTTCGCCAATCTATTTTTCTTCACCTTTCCCAAAGTTAAGCCCTGCCAGAACCAGGTCATAAATATCCACCAGGCCATCAGCGTTGATGTCCGAGACAACGTCTGAGGTGTTGAAGTGAGCCGCTATCTCAGCCAGGTCAACAGCATCTATCACCCCATCCCCATTCGCATCCCCGCCGAGGAGGGTAACCACGCCCAGGTCTTTGGTCTCCCCTGCCCCAACTGGGACGTTGGATTTAGTTGCCGGAAGATAACCGGGCAAGGAAGCAGTGATGGTGTAGGTTCCTGCCGGTGCTTCGAGTGAGAAGCTGCCGTCGGGGTTGGTGATGGTTGAGTAGTCGTTGATGCTAACCGTCGCTCCACTGTGATCCGTTCGCCCCTGGAGATGAACCCGACCGGTAATCAATGCCGGAGGGGGTTCTACTCTCAATGACCTCGATATTGAACCTGTTAAACCATCATTGTCAACTACTGTCAGGGATACTGTGTAATCCCCTGCCTCCAGGAATGTGTGTTCTATGGTTGAAGCTTCGGTAATTGCAGCGTTCCCATCTCCAAATTTCCATATATACTGTGTTATATTACCATCGGCATCGGAGGATTCCGCAGCGTTGAACAAAACTTTCTGACCCACAATGGGCACCGGTGGATTATAGGTAAATGTGGCTTCAGGCAGTTCAAGCAATATTCTTTCCACCGCGGCAATATTGTCCCTGTCATTTGCGTCACCATATAGGCTCTCTACACCGACATAATATACCTTGTCCCACTCCTCAAGGGAGAGAGTTGTCTCTATCTCTTTAAAGACCGGCGTTTCCTCCAGGCCTTTAATCTGAAACTCAAGGTGTTTAATTGGGTTGAGGTTCTGGTCCAGAAGCGTAAGAGTCCCATCAGCATCTCCAATACCCTGGTTCTTAACCAGAATTCTTAGAACTACATTATCGCCATCCTTTATCGCCCTTATCGCCTCTTTTTCAAGGGATAAATCGGCCATCAAGCTTCTAAACTGGAGCAGGTTGTTCTCTTCGTTTTCCTCCCGGATATGATTCTCGGGGTCAATCCACACGCCGGAGGTTAAGCTCCGATCGATCTTGCCAACATCGATGGTAATCGCGTAGGTAGTGGTGCCTCTTGCGGGAACATCTACCACTCCGCTGTAAAGCGTTTCGTCGCCGCTGAGGAACTCAAATCCCGCTCCCGCAGCAGCCATATAGCCGATATTCTCAAAGGTCACGGTCAGGGTTAACTCTTCACCCCTGCGGGACTCTTTTACCTCTTTTACCAGCAGATCGGGATGAAGCAGCCTTAGGGCAACGCTATTGTTGTCTGGATCCAGGTCCGGGGTCACCAGGGCTTCCAGCACAAAGCCGCCGCTCTCATCAAGCGTGACGGTGAAACTGTCGCTCAGGCTTGCGCCAGGATCCAGCCGCCCGTCAAATCTCCGGGACGAAAGATCCTCCATCTCCAGATTGTAGATCCTGACTGTAAAAGCAGGCGCCGGCTGATCACCGATATTTTGCACCGTAAAGCTTATGGTTACACTATCTCCCAGGGAGTAATCCCCCTCGACAGTGGCTGAAATCTCCAGGTCCCCGGCATACCGGTGGAATACATAGAAGATGTCGTTCTTATCCTCTATCAGTTCTTTCCCGGCAAAAACGGCAAAGAAACCGTCAGTTCCCTCGGCAAAGTCTGCCTGCCAGAAGGTGAGCTCGGTTCCGCCCACAAGCGTTCTTTGCTTAATCCATACATCCTCGTAGCGCATCTTGTAAAATATCCTTTGCCTGACCTCTCCGGGAAGCTTACCAGTGAAGGATACCAGTTGAAACTCCCCGAAATCCATAACGTCAACGGTATAGACACTGCCACGGGTTTCAATAGTTTCCGGTGCTTCCGGCGGGCTTGCCGAGAACATCTTAAGCTCGTCAACCCAGACCAGGGTATAGCTGCCGTCGTAGTATGCCAGCGCAAGGTCACTGAAGAATGTGGTATCGTAGCTGGCAACTATCTCAAGCTCTGGCGTTAGCTTTCCAAAAACTACCCTTTGATTGGTCTGGTCAAAATAGGCAACAGCAGATCCTGCAAGAGATGGATGGGAAGCATTCGGTATCTCAAAGGACAAACCGGTATCAAGGCAGAGGTATCTCACCGACTGGCCCTCGGTGGTGGCGGGGTCTGAATCCTCATCCGATTGCCAGGCGATTATGCCAGCGGCGACAACCGCTCCGAAATCAAGCTCAGCGTCGTCTGTTGTCAGTGTCAAAGGTAACCAGTCGTCGTTCAAGATCGTGTAAGCTATCTCGTAATACGGGAAGACATCAAATGGGGTGGCTGCCTCCTCCGCGGTGAAGGCTCTGTTTACCATGGTCCAGACGCATATGACCTCATCCCCCAATTTGGCGAGGACAGGGTCTCGATCGTCGAGGTTATCATCGGTGAGCCTCCTGATTTCAGACCATCCGTCGGCATCATAGAAAGCATAAAAAAGGTCATGCCCTGCCCAGACATCCTTTGCCGGGTCCTGAGCACTCCATACCACTAAATACTCTCCCTCCCCAAGATGGACCACCGCTGGCGATTCATCTTCGATATTATTCAGCGTTAACCTGCCATAAGCAGATTCTGCAGGCACCTGGGGCGCCATCAGCGGACCGACCGGTTCTGCTCCTAAAAGAGGAATCCTTCCGTATTTCTCGACAACCTCCCATTCGGTGGTCTTCACATATCTTTCTGGAATAAGCATGACCTCCGGTTCGGGATACTGGTACTCAAAAGGCCCTATTTCAATTCCAGCACTAAACCATCCGGCCACTACTTCTCCGTAGGCTGAAATCGATGCCGTCACCCCTGGATCGTAGGGGGCGGGGATATTAATGCTTCCGGTAACGTTCCCTTCTGCTTCGATTTCCACGGTGACCAGGCCCAGACAGTGTTTCGCTTCACCCTCAGCCTTAGTTCCCGGCGATATGGTGGCCCCCTCCAGATTCAGAGAAGGCCCGGCGACTATCCTTCCCTCAAGCCTTGCATGAGGGCTTATACCGACATCAAAATCTAGTCTACCAGCAATCGGTATTTCAACTCCCCATCGCTTACTCCAGGCCTCAATCTCGACATAAACCCAAATCCTTGCCCTCTTAAGCTCAAAGTTTGTAGCATCTATCGTTCCCTCGGCGCCTATACGCCCCTCTGCTTCTCTGCCAAGTATGGTAATCTCTAAGATCCCCTCCCCACCGACAATCGCTGTTCCCGAAGGCATTTCATAGACGATGTAAAACTCCGAGCTTGCCTTAAAGCGCTGAGGGCCACCGATCACCGGAATCCAGTCGGGGAGGTGAAGGGAGGCATCTACCGGCGGGTCAGGTATCGCCATTTCGAAGGCTATTACGCCGTCGGGTGAGACGGAAACACCTCCCAGCTCGATAAGGTGGATAAGCCACTCCGGGAGCCCGATTACCCTTACTCTCAGGGTATAAGGCTCCGATTCTATCCCCTTTTCATCCACGGCGATAACTTCCAGAACACTGTCCCCTTCAAGAATCCCCATGTCAATGACCGCACTCCATCCGTCACCACCATCGGTGTCGGTGAATAGTCGCTCGTTGAGCCTGAATAACACCTTGCTGAGGGGAGTTTCCGACCTTACATGAGCGGTATAGCTATTCTCAAAGCGAATTCCCTCCAGGGCGATACCTCCGACCCGGGGCATCACCGCCTCTATTACCGGCCTTTGAGGCTCAAATACGCTCAGGGTCATTTCTGCGGTAGAGGTTTGACCGTCGTTATCTCTAACCGTCAGCCTTACGGTGTAATCGGCGGCGACCTGGTATTTGTGATGCACCCTCTTTCCGCTTCCATAAGCTTCGTCTCCAAAATCCCACTGGTAGCTCACAATTTCGCCATCGGGATCGTGACTTGGTGAGGCATCGAACAGGACAACCTGGTGAACTGCCGGTGTTTGTGAGGAGACCGTGAAGACGGCAACAGGTGGCGCCGGCTCAAGGTCGGGATCAGGTGCCGGCGTCTCAGGTGCAATCTTTATCAGCCAGAGATCACGCCCACCGGCGCCAAAAGACTCTGTCGCTCCGGTGATGATAAATCCACCGTCAACAGTCTGCTGGACTGAGAAGCCTTGGTCCCAGTCCGTACCGCCGAAGGTGCGGCTCCACTGCTCATTCCCCTCTGAATCGGTCTTTATCAGCCAGAGATCACCCCCCCGGCGTCAAAAGACCATGTCCCTCCGGTTATGATAAATCCGCCGTCATCCGTCTGCTGGACTGAGTGGCCCGAATCCGCTCCTGTGCCGCCGAAGGTGCGGCTCCACTGCTCATTCCCCGCAGAATCGGTCTTTATCAGCCAGAGATCATTCTCACCTGCGCCAAAAGACTCTGTCTCTCCGGTGATGATAAATCCGCCATCATCCGTCAGCTGGACTGAGCGGCCCCAATCCCATCCTGCGCCACCGAAGGTGCGGCTCCACTGCTCATTCCCCTCTGAATCGGTCTTTATCAGCCAGAGATCAAGCTCACCGGCGCCAAAAGACCGTGTCCCTCCGGTTATGATAAATCCGCCATCATCCGTCTGCTGGACTGAGCGGCCCGAATCCCATGCTGCGCCACCGAAGGTGCGGCTCCACTGCTCGTTCCCCTCTGAATCGGTCTTTATCAGCCAGAGATCACCCCTACCGGCACCAAAAGACCATGTCTCTCCGGTTATGATAAATCCCCCGTCATCGGTCTGCTGGACTGAGGAGCCCCAATCATCTTCTGCACCACCGAACGTGCGGCTCCACTGCTCGTTCCCCTGAGAATCGGTCTTTATCAGCCAGAGATCACCCCCACCGGCGCCAAAAGAGTTTGTCCCACCGGTTATGATAAATCCGCCGTCGTCGGTCTGCTGGACTGACCAGCCCCAATCAGTATCTGCGCCACCGAAGGTGCGGCTCCACTCCTCGTTCCCCCGAGAGTCGGTCTTTATCAGCCAGAGATCGCCCCCACCTGCGCCAAAAGACCATGTCCCTCCGGTTATGATAAATCCGCCGTCATTTGTCTGCTGGACTGAGAGGCCCCAATCAGATCCTGCGCCGCCGAAGGTGCGGCTCCACTGCTCAGCGGGCGGCGGATTTTGAGCAAAATAATTCTCAAAGGGCTCCATCAGCGGATAATTGTCACTATCCCCAGCCCCGCTTTCAGATTTGATAGTTAAGCTCTTGTTCACATCCACATTCTCGGTGTAGGTTCCAGGGTAAACGAGAATGCTATTTCCAGCATTGGCGGCATCCACCGCGTCCTGAATCCGGCTGAAATTGGGATTGGGATAATCTTGCCCGTCATCGTCAACGTGCCAGGTTCTTGGCTCAGCAGCCAGTACCTGGCTGCCGAAAGCACCCAGTGGCAGGGCCGTTGCCAGCAAGGCCCCAATAAGCAAAAACGCCGCTGCCTTCCAGATTGGGTTTACTCTTCTCATTGCAGTGCCTCCCCCTTT
>QLUI01000123.1 GCA_018725345.1 Bacillota bacterium
CTGAAGCTTAAACCCAATGAACCGCAAGAGCTGCGCTTTATCGCCGGTGAGGGCGCGGCATCCCCCCCGTTCGTTAAGCATTGATAAAAGGAAGGAGTTCGTCAATGCCCATGCTGTCACCCCCGACTCTACTTTATGACAGAGACGAGCCGGTTGTGCGCAAAAATTACTCCGGAGCCAGCGAAGCGGCCACGCGCAAAAGTTCCGCCGTCGGCAGCGAGCCGCTAAGGATAAAGTCGCTCTGCCCCTCAAAGCGCAGCGACGGGGCCCTGACCATCTCCTCCGGGTAAGCCAGCAAAAAAAAAGGGCGGGGATACTTCGCGGACCCAGGCCTTGTCAAGGCGAAAATAATCGGCCAGGCCCGGCTGGTAAATTCAGACCTGCTCCCCGTCAAAGAGAAAGATCTGCCGTTCAGCGTCAAATTCAACTTCGCTGCGCCACTGTGCCGGTGACCTGAACCACTGCCGCACAATGTAGCGCTGCTCGCCGCCGGGGCCTGACACAAACGCCTCCACTTCCGCGAAATACCCTTGCATCCCGGACTTCCTCCGGGAAACTTTGTCTGCCAGACTTGCAGGGGTAGCGGTACAGCCGGCCAGCCGCCCTGCACCGTCAACCACCGGAATACGGTTCACCTTTCTTTCCACCATGATGGTGGCGATATCCTCCAACGAGGCATCCTCTCTGACTGTATAAACCTTTGCGGTCATCAGGTACCCTACCTTGGTCGCCGTCATTTTCATCAGATCCTGCCCCAACCGGTTCGGGTTTTCCAGATAAATAATCCCGCCTAGGATTTCCTGAAATGCCGGAGTGTAAAGTTTCTTATCCTGGCAGATCAGGTCACCCTCGCTGACTATGCCGATGACACGGTTTTCTTTGTCTACCACCGGCAGGCCGCTGATTTTATGTTCCAACAGCAACCCGGAGACTTCTTTGACAGTAGTTTCCCGACTGACCGTGACAACATCCCTGGTCATCAGATCCCTAGCCAACATAGCAAACGGCTCCCCTTTATTTATTTTTATGGGTATCCTATTGGAACAAGTTAATTCCCAAGTTTGGCGTTAAATTTTTCCAGTTGAGTAGTCACGGGGGTTTAAGGGGTCGATAAAAAGTTTTTCTCTACTACATGGTAGAGTATTCCAGTATTTTACTCAGGTATTTTTTTTCAACGAGTTGTCTCAGGCTAAGACTTTTCAAAAGTTCGGCTTGCTCGTCAGTCACTTCTGTAATGCTTTCTACAAAAATATCACTTTTTTTGAAACCAATACGATTTATTTGGCACTGGCGAAATATCTCCAGCACAGAGGGTACGCTCTGAAGCTGGTTAGACTGGTATAATTTTTCTTCCAGTGCATTTAGCAAAAGATACCCCATCACACATATGGTTACGTGAGCTTTTACCCTTTTTTCCCGGGTCAGGTGGAAAGGCCTTAAACGCAGGAAACTTTTGATCTCGCGAAAGGCTTCTTCAACTCTTTCATTGCCTTTGGTGGTAGGAACTGTGATGACCGCGGGCTCCAGATTCCACGAAAACACTTTATGCATATTCCATTTTTTAAGGTGGGTTTCTATTTTACGCTCCGTTGTTTTTTGATTCCGGCTCTTTTGGGCTTCTCCAAGCTCTTTGTTGTAGGCGTTAATGAATTTCTTTGCTTTTTCCAGGCGTTCCTTCCTGTTTTTCTGCTGATCCTGGTAAAGGCTTCTGTTGAAGGCTAGGAGATAACGCATATTCTTATGAAAATGTTCACGGTAAAGTAGGTTTGGGTCATAGACTTCAAAGCCATGGGCTAAAAGGGTTTCTTTCCAATTTCCAGCTAAAAAACTCGGAAACTCAGGTTCTAAAAACCCAAGACCTGATATTTCATCTTTGTCTAAGGCGGAAACGTAAGTAAATTTTTTCTCTGCAATAGCCTTAAGGTTATCACCAGAAACCATATCGCGGTCAAATACCAGCAGGCATTGCTCAATACCAAAGCGTTTTTGGAGAACGGTTAACAGATTTTCTACAGTAGTCACATCTTTGGTATTGCCCGGCATGATCTGCCAGTATAAAGGGTATCCATCGGGCGTAACAACTAGTGCAATTACGATTTGCTGTCGATCAGGCCGGTGGTCACGGGAATAACCGTAACTTGCCAAAATACATTTTGTTCCTTCAAAATAGCTGGAGGTAATTTGGTAGAGATGTTCTTGCAGTTCATTTTCCCGATCAGCTATTGCATCAAGAGCACGGTAGACGGCATAGTCATCATTATATTCATATTTTTGTAATCGGGGCAAAACTGTTTTATCAGTCCATTTCCTGATATTAATCTTGCTTTTGGGTTCAAGGCAGCGGTTAACGGTCATAGCCTCTGCATAAGGGAGATTAGAAAAAATGTTATCCAAGGCAAATTGCTGCCAGATATGATCCAACACAGCCACATCAAGAAAACGGTAGTGTTCCTTGGCTACTACATCCGACAACTGACCCACAAAGGTATTCTCTAGCGACACAAGCCCAAGTTATAAAAGTTTGTTGACATGATTTAAAATGCGTAATATAATTTTGAATAGTATTCAAAACTTTCAGAAAAATTAAATTTTTGTCAGGGGTGGTCGTCGAGTAAATTAGTTTAACAGAAAGGGAACGGCAGTTATAAATTCTTTTAACCTCTTTATTTAACATCGTTTAACTTGCTTTAACTTAAATTTATTTGGCATCATCAGCATGTTATAACCTCATTTTAATTAAAAGAGGAGTGAAATTATGTCAAGTCAAAGCGTAGGTAACCGGGGATTGGTAGTCGCTTTTGCAGGTATGGGCGTAAACCTGTGCCTTGGTGTGCTTTATTCCTGGGGTGCTTTCCAGGGAGTTCTGGTTCTGGATCCATATAACTGGACGGCAACCCAGACACAAATCCCCTATATGGTGGCCTGTTTTATCTTTGCAGTCTTAATGGTTCCCGGCGGCCATCTCCAGGATAGGATCGGTCCCAGGCCGGTTATTATAATGGCAGGGGTAGCTACCCTTATCGGTTTGGTCCTGTCAGGTTATTTAATTACACCTGCCGGTTTGACAGTCTCTTTCGGAATTATTTTCGGTCTGGCGATGGGCTTCGGTTATGCAGCTCCTACTCCTGCAGCCGTAAAATGGTTTGGTCCGCATAAAAGGGGACTTATTTCCGGTATCGTGGTCAGTGGTTTCGGATTGGCCGGTATCTATGTAGCACCGCTTTCCAGTTACCTTTTGGCACAATTCGGACTTTCACAAACCTTTATTGTTCTTGGTGTTGCTTACGGTATAGTAATTGTTGTCCTTGCTCTGCTTATTTCCAACCCGCCGGCAGGTTATGTTCCCGAGCCTCCTCCCGCACACCTGGCCGCTAAATTTGCTGCCAAAGCCAAAGGTTTGGTAGTTGATTGGGATTGGAAACAAATGATAAAAACCCCTCAGTTTTATAGCTTGTGGGCCATGTTCCTTATTGGAACCTTTGCGGGCCTCCTGATTATCGGTCAGCTTCGTAGAATTGGTATCGAGCAGGCAGCCCTGAGCGACGACCTGGCCTTCTGGCTGATTTCCATGTATGCGCTGTTTAACTGGGCTGGACGTATCGTATGCGGAATCATAGCAGATAAACTTGGGTTCAGGAATACCTTGTTGGCCATGTTTGTCCTGCAGGTTGCTGTTTTCGCCCTGTTCCCAACATTTACCAGCGCAGTCCCCATCTTTATCGGAACTGCTCTTGCTGCTTTCGCTTTCGGAGGGATGCTCACTATCTTCCCGGCGATTACAGCTAACTACTTCGGCGTTAAAAACCTTGGTGTTAACTACGGCCTGGTATTCACCGCCTGGGGCGGCGGAGGTGTCTTCGGCCCCCTGGTCGGAGGTATCGTTCGTGACATGACCGGCACATACGACGCCAGCTATACTATCTCAGCTGCGCTCAGTATTATCGGAATTATCCTGGCTGTGACCATGAAAGCTCCTAAGGACATCCGGGAAAAAGAACCTGTATCGGTTTCTTCCTAAGAGAGTATAGCAATGCGAATGTCAAGAAAAAAGTGAGCCACCCGCTCAGAAAATAGTGAGCCACCTCTTGCCTTTTAGCAGTTCCTACCCCCCCTAGGGGGGTAGGAACTGCTAAAATATGTAAATTATGGGTATCAAAACCCTCTTTTACTGCCACTTTCGCGTTGTCAAAGATCATTCGTTTCGAGATGCCTTGGAAAAAATCAAAGCCGTAAATCTGTGCTTCAAGAAAGCTTTCCTCGTTCTGGCGATAAAATGCTCTACAGAATATGTCGGCGCTGTGACACTCCCGCATGCAGAACAGGTTCAATTTGATTTTTTTTCCGGCTTTGTATGGCTTCGCCGGGATCAAAGGAAAGGGGTATATATACCTTCCTTTGCTTTTCTTTAAGGGTTGCTACAATCCTTCTTATGATTGATTCGCCACCCTTAAAACCCTTTTCTTCCTCCAGGCGGTCGAAAATCCGCTTGGCTGTGTGCTCTTGTTTTTTGATGCTCTCATCCTCATCAGCAGCAAGGCATTCCCGGATAAATTTCATGACTTCTTCGATTACAACATACCGCTGCTGGCCGCTGACTCCTTGGCGTTCCCATGGGACTTGCGAGCCGTCACAATACTTTTTGACCGTATTGCGTGATACCATTAGCATTTTAGCGATCGCTCTTTGTGATTGTCCTTCATGCTCATACAGATAACGAATTTTATCGCAGATAGTCCACTTCTAGTGCCACCCTTTCTCCTCCTGTACAGTAGTTTCTGATTCTTATCTGACTATACAGGAATTTATTAGAAGTGGCTCACTTTTATTTTAGCGTTTATAACCTGCGCTGATTGATACGGAGATATCCAAAAAGGAGTTTCGCAAAAACTGGTCGCGGCTCATCCAGAAGATTTATCATGCCGAACCGCTTGTCTGCCCAAGGTGTGCGGTCAAGATGAGAATCATATCTTTTATCGAAGAGCCGGATGTCATTAAAGCTATCCTGCTGCACCTGGATTTATGGGCGGTCAGAAAGTTTGGCCCAAGATCATAAAGAACTATGTTCCGGTAAAGATAGAGATCCGTGAACGGATACGGTTCACGGGTAAAATACAGTTTTATGATGACAGTGGTGATTATGACCGACTCTACGAGGGTGCGGACTTGCAAGTAACAAACTATTAAGACCACCGGTTCTCGTTTCTCTTTACCGTCAAGTCTGCTGCCAGATCCATTCTCAACGTTGGTTTTTCATCATACGGGATAGCTATGCCTAAAAACAGATGAATTTTTGCTACTAAATCTACGAGGATTATTTTTTTGTCAAATTATTTGTTTGTGAAAGATAATGGATTGTCTTACATGGGAATCGAAGATAAAATATGAGTATCAAAAAAAGCAAATTCCT
This sequence comes from Bacillota bacterium, assembly GCA_018725345.1. Taxonomy (GTDB): domain Bacteria; phylum Bacillota; class Dethiobacteria; order Dethiobacterales; family Dethiobacteraceae; genus GPS1B09. The sequence continues at coordinate 5,408 of QLUI01000123.1, forward strand.
AGTGCGCCGCAGCAACGTTAGGCGAACGGTGCCAAAAACAATTAGAACAACTTGATAGAGAATGAATCTTGAATACCATCAACTCAAAACCGTTTCAAATTTCAAAACAACTGGTAGTGGAAGCGAGGGCAGGTGATAGCAGGTGACCGCCGAACTCTGTACCCTGATCTTTGCCTTTGCTTCCAGTTTTAGTCGTGACCGTGCTTTTCACTGGTTCGCTGTCTGCCTTTTCGGGATGATGGTGCGCCTGGACCACTGCGGCGTGACGGCCTTTGTCCGCTGGTTGAAGCTGGACCCCAAATGGTACAACGGTCTTTTGCATTTCTTCCAGGCGTCTTCCTGGGACCTGTCATTACTAATGCGCTGCTGGCAGCGTTTTATCCCGGGCCAGATCCCTCTTTTTCGGTTCAACGGAGCGGCCATGATGGTCTTAGATCGAGCGTTTCGTTAACCTGGGCTACATCGCCCTCGGGATGTTGCAAATCCTAGCCGTTAAGCATCTCCGCCTGGTCTGGAAAAAATACGGGGGCTGACTTAGAACCGTCAGAGGGGATATCCCCTCCGTGGAAGTCGTGTATCAATTGAATACTT
>QLUI01000124.1 GCA_018725345.1 Bacillota bacterium
GAGAGTCTACTCCACCTGATTAAAAATTCCCACCTACGCTTCGCTTAGAGGTGGGGCCTTAACCCAAAAGAAAAACCAAGATAAAGCTGACTTAGCGCTTACGGCGCAGGAATGCGGGGATATCAATATCATCGGAAGAGAACGATCTCTGTGTCAATTCTTCAATAATTTGTTTCCGTTCCGAAGCGCGGTGGTCAAAGCCGGTGGCAATTACGGTGATGCGCACTTCATCATCCAGGCTTTCGTCAATGACGGCGCCAAAGATAATGTTGGCGTCCGGGTCTGCTGCTTCAGCCACAATGTCAGCTGCCTCGTTAACTTCAAAAAGGCTTAAGTTTACTCCTCCGGTAATGTTTAAGAGGACGCCACGTGCTCCGTCAATTGATGTTTCCAACAACGGACTGGCAATAGCTTTTTTTGCAGCTTCCACAGTTCGGTTATCTCCGGAACCGACACCAATCCCCATGAGAGCCGCGCCGGTTTCCTTCATAATCGTTTTCACATCGGCAAAATCCAAGTTAATCAGACCAGGGACGGCAATCAAATCAGAAATGCCTTGTACGCCTTGGCGGAGGACATCGTCGGCTATGCGGAATGCTTCCAAAATGGGCGTACGCTTATCGACTACTTGCAGCAACCTGTCATTTGGAATGGTAATCAACGTATCAACTTTTTCTTTGAAGTTGCTAATCCCTTTTTCCGCAACGGCAGCCCGCCTCCGTCCCTCAAAGGTGAAAGGCTTGGTTACCACTCCCACTGTCAGTGCCCCTAGCTCCCGAGCCAGTTCTGCGATTATAGGGGTAGCCCCCGTGCCGGTGCCGCCGCCCATCCCGGCCGTAACAAATACCATGTCGGCACCTTTAAGCGCCTGTTTAATCTCTTCTCTGCTTTCCTCGGCAGCCTGTGCGCCGATTTCCGGATTAGCCCCTGCTCCGAGACCCTTAGTCAATTTCTCACCGATTTGCAACTTGCACTCTGAATTAGCTAAGTATAGCGCTTGTGCGTCCGTGTTTACCGAAATAAATTCCACGCCGCGCAAGCCGGCGGCAATCATTCGATTAACCGCGTTACTACCGCCCCCGCCAACACCTATAACTTTTATCTGAGCAAATTGTTCCATTTCAAGATCAAATTCAATCAACGCAAAGCATCCCCTTCCCCGCTGACAAATTAATCAAACATGTCCATGATCCAAGCTTTAACTCTCTGCAAAAAACCCGGCAAAGCCTTACGCCCTCCCCGCTGGTCTCGTGCTACAAACATATGGGCATTTTGCACATAGTGGATGATTCCTACTGCTGTGGAATAGATCGGACTTTTCACCCCCACATAACCAGGCTGGGCAACGCGAACAGGAGCTCTGAACACCTCTTCACACAACTCCGCAATACCGCGCGTCAGCGAGACTCCGCCTGTCAGCACGATACCCGCCGGCAAGGGATCCCTGTAACCCATCTTGTCTAGTTCCTTCGCAGCTAGGTGGATCATTTCCACCAAGCGAGGCTCAATAATCATTCCCAGCTCCCGGATAGTCACTTTGCGCACATCCTTTCCGGATAATTGGGGCAATTCCGCTGTGACATTTTCCGGCACCAGGGTAGCCAATGCTACTCCGTGTTCCAGTTTAAGCTTTTCCGCCATCTGAATTGTAGTGCGCAAGCCGACGGCTATATCATTAGTTATGTAGTCACCACCCACTGGGATTACAGCAATATTTTTGATATGACCATTTTGAAAGACTGCAACTTCCGTGGTGCCGCCCCCGATATCGATTAACACCGAACCCAGTTCCTTCTCATCGCGTGACAGTGCTATCTCCGCGTTAGCCAGCGAATTAAGCACCATACCGTCAATTTCTAACTCGGACCGCTCCACACAGCGCACCAAATTTCGAATAGATGTGACCATTCCCGTAATAATCATTGCGTCTACTTCCAGCCGCACGCCGACCATCCCTACGGGGTCACGGATTCCGTCGTAACCATCCACAATATATTCCCGCGGCAAAACATCAATAATTTCACGATCCGGAGGGAGGGCTATTACCCGTGCCGCCTGTAAAACCCGCTCCACATCATCTTCGGTGATTTCTTTATCTGCGCCTGAAACGGCTACCACGCCGCGGTTATTAACCAAACCCACCTGGGAGCCCACAATGCCTAAAAAAACAGAAGGTATAGCCGTGCCTACCATTCGCTCGGCTTCTTCCGCAGCGCGCTTAATCGATGTTACAGTCTTATCCAAATCGACAATGACGCCTTTTTTTAGTCCTTCCGACGGGCTTGTCCCTACACCGATTATATTGATGGAACCGTCACCATTAATCTCACCGATAATGGCTCGGACATGCGAGGTTCCGATATCCATACCGCAGACCAGATTCCGTTTAACCACAATTGCATCCCCTCGCCCCTCTTGTTCACTGTTTTCTTATTCCACAAGACTGTTCTTTTCCCTTTTTTTTTAGTCTAATTGTTTTTTTGTGTTTTTTCTTCTGCCAAAGTATTAAAGACAGGCGCCTGCGGAACGCGCAAGTCTAAGTATCCCTCAGCTTGCCGCCCCTGTAGCTGAGCCATAATCTGCACAAGCAAAGCAGCTTTTTCGCTGTAGCCGCCCTGTCCCAACCAAACCGTGAACCCATCCATAGTAATCAACACTAACTTCTCAGGCTCTGCAAAATTCAACTCTGACACAGACACCCCTACTGCACTCATAGCCTCAAGAGCCTGCACCACTTCCTGCAACTGAGGGTCCTTCAGCAACATTTCACCTACCGACAGCTCCAGCGGGGCCAACCCTGTCAGCATGGGAATATTATAGTTTTGCAAGTTTCGGGTTGTGGCGAGCACCATGCCGTCAGTACCCATTGCTAATAAATATCCGTTATATGGAACTAAAACCAGCGACCTCTTCTCCAAAACTTCCACCTTTAGTCTATTTGGCAGCTCGCGAGTCACACGCGCGCTTTCTATTCTAGGAATGGTTTTGAGTTTAGCCTCCTGCTGCGCCTTATTTAATCGCCAAATATTATCTCCCTCAACCACTGTAAGCGCCATGCGTATTTCTTTTTCCGTAGTGTAAGTATTTCCGTGAACAACGATTGCTGCAATACTGAAAAAATCGGAACCGATAAAGCTGAGAACTGTCCAAAGGACAACGATAAAAAGCAAAGCAGCCAATAAGCGCCGCTTAATCTGCCGTCTTTTTTCCGGCGGAACCAAAGATTTTTTTCTGACTTGAACCGGCCTTGCCCAGCGTTTCTTTTCCATCTAATTCTTCCTCCAAACAATACCCTGCAAGGTTGGCGTCTGCAGATTACAATCCGCCAACCCTCCTGATGTCTGCTCCGATCTTACTTAAATCTCCCTCAAGATTTTCATAACCTCGCTTGACATGTTCCAACCCTTCCACGATCGTTTCGCCCTCCGCCGACAGTCCTGCCACCACCAGAGCGGCACCGGCACGCAGATCAGCAGCGGCTACAGTCGCGCCTGTTAATTTTTTCACGCCATTGATGATGGCGGTGCGGTTGTCAGTAGCAACAATAATACTAGCACCCATACGATTCAACTCGCCAACATGCTTAAAACGTGACTCAAACACGCTTTCGACAATAATACTGCTACCTCTGGCTCGCGTCAGCAACGCCATCATCTGTGCCTGCAAATCAGTTGGGAACCCCGGATAGGGTAGCGTCCGGACAAATTCCACCGCCTCGGGTCGAGCCACCCCTTGTACCCGCAGACGATCATTTTCCTCCCTGATTTGCACACCAGCCTCCCGCAGTTTCGCTGTTACCGCCTCCAAGTGAGCAGGAATCAGCTTTTCCAGAATCACATCTCCGCCGCTGGCTGCCACTGCCATCATCAGCGTCCCTGCCACTATTCTATCCGGGATGACGCTATATTCTACGCTGGCTAATTGAGAGACTCCTTCCACCCTGATTTGGTCAGTACCCGCGCCCCTTACTCTGGCACCCATCTTATTTAAGAAGTTTTGCAAATCAACAATTTCCGGTTCTTTTGCAGCATTGGCAATAGTCGTCATGCCATGAGCATATACGGCTGCCAGCATAATGTTTTCCGTGGCGCCCACGCTAGGATAGTCAAGATGAATATCTGCGCCAGTCAGGCGTACACTGCTGCCGTAGAGATAGCCCTGCTGCTGCTCCCGAAACTGGACGCCTAGTGCAGTAAGACCCTTTAAATGAAGACCAATGGGTCGATGACCGATAGCGCAGCCGCCGGGGCGAGAAATACAAACCTCACCGAAGCGACCCAGCAACGCGCCCATTAAGAAAACGGTGGAACGCATTTCCCTCATCAGCTTTTCGTCAATCAGGTAACTATGCACATTACTAGTTGAGACTGCCATGTTGCTGCCACTCCAGGTGACACTCACCCCGAGACTGCGAAGAATTTCCACCATTTTAGCCACATCACGAATCCGCGGCACATTAGTCAGAATTATTTCCTCGCTTCTTTTATTCAATAAAACAGCGGCTAGGATCGGAAGGATCGAGTTTTTTGCTCCACCTACTCTCACAACACCCTCTAGACGGTTGCCGCCGCGAATTACATATCTCTCCATTTTCTCACCTTCCTGCTTAATAACCAAGCAAGCGAATCTCGAGTTCCAGGTTTACGCCAAATTGTCTTGCCACTTCTTCCCTCGCCATTTCGAGCAGATTCCGGACATCGGTAGCGCTGGCATTACCGCAGTTAACAATAAAATTGGCATGCAGATCAGAGATCATAGCTCCACCCACTCGTCGCCCCTTTAAGCCTGCGGCTTCAATCAAACGCCCGGCAAAATCATGCGGCGGGTTCTTAAAAATACTGCCGGCATTAGGTTGGTGCGGTTGGTGTTCCCGGCGAAAACGAAGATACTGACCACATTTTCTTGCCTGAATTTCCTTCTCCCCCTGCGACAGTCGCAGTTTGACCCTGCAAACCACAGAACCGGATGTAATGTTACTTTTACGGTAAAATAACCCCAGATCCTCCGCCGCAAAGCTATGTAACCTCAGTTTTTCATCCAGAATCAGCGCCTCGGTCAGCACATCGCCGATTACAGAACCATGTGCGCCCGCATTCATCACTAAGGCGCCGCCCACCGTACCGGGTATACCGGCGGCAAAATCGAGTCCAGCCAAACCACGTTGGCCGGCATCACTAGCAAGCCATGCCAGCGGCACGGCCGCCCCTGCCTCTACGCAGCAGTTTTCGTAGACAAACTGCTTGAACTCACCGGCCAACCGCACCACCGCACCGCGGTATCCCGCATCACTGACCAGCAAATTTGTGCCGCTGCCAAGCAGATAAACCGGTATCTCCTCCTGCCGCAGAATCGACAGCACAATAACTAATTCCATCATTGTAACCGGTTCTACAAATAAATCTGCAGGCCCGCCGATTTTAAACGAAGTATGCCGGGACAATACTTCATCAGTTCGGACTATCCCGCTTACCTGAGCCGTAATTTTTTCCGCCGTCTTTCTCATCCATGCCTCCATGCGCCTTACCGGTACTGTAATTTATAATATGCAAAGGCGGCTGTAGTGTGTTTTTTATTGCATAGGAAATTATCTCTTTCAGGGAAGCTACGATCCTATGCAGGGGGGATGTTTTGGGGGTTTCCCCTTATTCTTGCGGGGTGCTCAGGGTCGAAGACCCGTCGAAGGGGCACCGTCCCCTAAAGAACAAGAAAAACGCGTCTTATGTTAAAAAGCTCGAAGCGTTTTTCATGTTGCATAGGAAATTATCTCTTTCAGGGAAGCTACGATCCTATGCAGGGGGGATGTTTTGGGGGTTTCCCCTTATTCTTGCGGGGTGCTCAGGACCGTCAGGTCAACGCGATGTGGCGGCAATCCCTAGCGGATAAAAAAGACGCGTTCCAAGCAAAAAACGCAAAGCGTTTTTTTTACTGAAGCAATTTGCGAATTATTACTGCCATTCGTTCAGCGGCGTCAGGCACACCAAGCGCCCGACTTG
>QLUI01000125.1 GCA_018725345.1 Bacillota bacterium
AAATGAAATAATTTCCTATGAAGTGAACTCGTTTAAGCTTTGCTGAAACATCGGGGAATCAGGCGGAGAGTCTACTCCACCTGATTAAAAATTCCCACCTACGCTTCGCTTAGAGGTGGGGGCCTTAACGCAAAAGAAAAACCAAGATAAAAAATCTCCCCGCTATTTACGGCTGCCTGGTTTGACAGCAGGAATTCCCTCTTTGCAAAGAGGGCAATCTGCGGGATGGTAGGATGCTACCTCAAAACGAATGAGCGAGGAAAAAGGCACACCGAAATCGCTGCCGCCGCCGCTGCGATCGACAATGGTTCCCACACCAACTACATTGCCGCCCATGCTGCCGACCAGTTCCAGCACTTCTTTAACCGAGCCGCCGGTCGTCACCACATCCTCCAAGACCAGTACGCGCTCACCGGGCAAAATCACAAAGCCCCGGCGCAACGCCATCGTTCCGTCTTTGCCCCGCTCGGCAAATAGTCCGCGGACACCCAAAGCTCGGGCAGTTTCATAGGCGATTACCACCCCTCCAAGGGCTGGGCCTATACATAAGTCGACTCTGGCAGTTTTAAACGCTTCCGCCAGCGCACCGCACAGTTCCTGAGCATATTGCGGGTACTGAAAGACCCGGGCACACTGCAGATAGGCGTTGCTGTGTAGTCCTGAGGTGAGCAAAAAATGTCCTTCCAGCAACACCCCCGTTTTCTGAAAGATCTCCAGCACTCTATTTTCCGTCAGCATATTACCCCTCCAGTTCTGAAAGAAGCCGTTTAGCCGCTTCTTTAGGATGGGCGGAGGCAGTAAGCGGCCGCCCGACCACTAAGTAATCAGCGCCAAGCTGCAGCGCTTCTTTGGGTGTTGCGATTCGGCTCTGATCATTGCCTGCGGCCCAGGCAGGCCTGATGCCCGGCGTAACAATCAAAAAATTATTTCCGCAAGTTGCCCGAATCCACGGAATTTCCCTGGCGGAAGCAACAACCCCGTCCAAGCCCGCATCAAGGCAGAGCCGAGCAAGAGAGCCAACCTGTTCCTCCAGGCTTCGGGAGACACCGAGTTCCCCTCGCAGTTCCTCTGCCGACATGGATGTAAGCACGGTGACACCAAGCAATAATGGCGTAGCAATCCCTAGTTCCTCAGCTCGTTTCTTTGCTGCCACAGCCGTATCAGCCATCATTTTTTTGCCGCCGGCGGCATGGACGTTAAACATGAAAGCACCTAACCCAACCACCGCTTCCGCAGCGCGGGCCGTCGTATTGGGGATATCATGAAATTTTAAGTCGAGAAATACTTTAGCGCCGGTGTCCACCAGTTTTTTTACCATCCCCGACCCAACATTGCTGTAAAGTTGCAAGCCCACTTTAAAGGCACCTACGTAGTCTCCAAGGATTGCCACCAGCGCAAACGCTTCTTGCTCTGTATCGACATCCAGCGCCACAATTATTTTTTCCCGCACCCGGATTCATCTCCCATTTTTAGCCATTCTTTTTTTGCTAACCCTACAATTTCTTTAACCGAGGCAAATCCGTTCTCTGCCAGATAGGCGCTAATTCCCTCCACCGTTTCCGGACAGACAAGCGGATTTGTAAAATTGGCTGCGCCAATCGCCACGGCACTGGCGCCCGCCATCAGAAACTCGACAGCATCCCGGGCGCCGGAAATACCGCCCATGCCAATCACCGGAACATCTACTGCTGAGCTCACTTGCCAGACCATGCGCAGCGCCACCGGTTTGATGGCAGGACCAGACAAACCACCGGTCAAGTTTGCCAGTACCGGTCGCCGCCGCTCCATGTCTATCGCCATGCCGAGCAGTGTATTGATTAAGGAGAGCGCATCAGCCCCTCCCTCTACCGCTGCCCGAGCGATAACGGTGACGTCGGTGACATTGGGCGAAAGCTTTATAATTAACGGCTTTTTTGTTGCTCCACGCAATTCCCGCACCAAGCCGACGACCACCGCCGGGTCAGTGCCAAACGCCATGCCCCCGGCTTTCACGTTGGGACAAGAAATATTTATTTCATAGGCTGCTACCGCAGCCAAATCATCAAGCAGCTCGATAACAGCGCGATACTGGGCTGCACTGTGGCCCGATACGTTAACGATCACCGGCACAGAGTAATGCTGCAGTGCGATAATTTTTTCTCTGGCTGCCACGGCACCGGGATTTTGCAGACCGATGGCATTTAACATTCCACCCGTTGTTTCCGCCATCCGCGGCGGAGGATTCCCTGCACAAGGTTCTGCCGTAGTTCCCTTGACTACCACAGCTCCCAGCCGACGCAAATCAAAAAAAGAGGCATACTCCTCACCATAACCAAAACAACCAGAAGCAGACATTACCGGATTAGCTAAGGAAACACCGGCAATTTTGACTGTCAACTCAGGCTTCAGCAGAAAAACACCTCCCCAGCAGCAAAGACCGGTCCGTCAACACAGACCCGCCTGTACTTTTCCCGTCCTTTAACAGGCACAACGCAACCGAGACAGGCTCCAACTCCGCAAGCCAACTGCGCCTCCAGCGAAACAAAGCAGCTTCTGCCGTAACAATCTGCCAAGCGGGCGACTTCCTTTAACATGGGGGACGGGCCACAGGCGTAAACAGTAGCATCTAAACCGGCGATTACCGGAGCGGCCAAATGGGTGACTAAGGCACGGGTGCCGGCGGAACCATCGTCGGTAGCTTCGCTGTAATTTGCCACCAGCGCTCTATACTCATCCCTTAGAATCAGTTCAGCTTCATTGCGCGCTCCGTAAAAAAAGGAAACCTGTTTACCCGCTAACTTTAAGCTTCTTAACAGGTAATAGAGCGGCGCAGCACCAATGCCCCCCGCCACGACCACAGCCTGTGGTCGGTCAGTAAGAGGAAAACTGTTGCCTAACGGACCGAGCAAATCTAAGGTCTCTCCTGCTTTTTTAGCTGCCAAAAGCTCTGTGCCGCGGCCTACAGTGCGATAGAGCAAAACAAGCCTGCCCTCTGTACAGTCATGAACACTAATGGGACGACGCAAAAAGGGATCGTACGTCTCGGAAACCCGTACGTGCACAAACTGGCCCGCCAAAGCGTTAATCCCCTTTGCCAGCGTAAGCCGCTGATGCCCTGGAGCCACCGATTCTTGTTTAATTATTTCAAGCTTCTGTAGTTTTAGCATCTTTTGCCCTCTGACTACCAAGTGCGGTTATTTTTCATCACAATGCGACCGTCAACCATGGTGAGCGCCGGCACTCCGTAAACAGCCCAACCGTGAAACGGGCTATTTTTTCCTTTTGATAGAAACGCAGTTCGGTCAATAACCCATTCTGTAGTCGTATCAATAATCACTAGGTCAGCCGGTGCGCCCGGCCGAAGCGTTCCGCCCGGCACTCCCAGAATAGCCGCCGGACGAGTGGACATTCTGTCTACCAGTTGCATGAGGCTAAGCCGTCCGGTTAGTACCAAGTGAGTATATAGCAAGGGGAAAGCGGTCTCTAAGCCCACTATTCCAAAGGGGGCAGAGCTAAAGTCGCCGACTTTCTCACTTTCTGTGTGGGGTGCATGATCGGTGGCCACCGCATCAATCGTGCCATCAGCAAGAGCCCTGCAGAGGGCGGCAGTATCCTCAGCCGTACGCAAAGGAGGTTTCATTTTCGCATTTGTATTATAACCGTCTGCCGCTTTTTCAGTTAAGAGCAAATGATGAGGAGTAACTTCGGCAGTGACTGACACGCCGACCGCTTTGGCACAGCAAATCATTTCCGCACCTTCTTGGCAGGAAAGATGCATAATGTGCAGGCGGCAGCCGGTTTCCTTAGCCAGGATTAAGTCACGAGCCAACATGACGGTTTCTGCGCTCTTTGTAATTCCCGGCAGACCCAGTTTTACGGCAACCACTCCCTCATGCAGTTGACCCTTGCCCGCCAAGGATTCATCTTCACAATGCTCAAAAAATGGTACGCCTAGAGCTTGGCAGTAAAGCATAGCGTTTCTGGCCACAAAGGCATCAGCTACACCATGACCGTCATCGGTAAAAGCGCGGGCACCTGCCCGGTGCATCAAGGCAAGCTCCGCCAATTCGCGGCCTGCGGAGCCTTTTGTCACCGCGCCAACAGGCCAGACGCGCACATGGCCTGCCTTGGCAGCTAAAGCAAGCAGTTCGGAAATCTTCCGAGGATCATCCAAAACTGGGTTGGTGTTTGGCAGAGCAGTGATGCCGGTAAAGCCGCCGGCAGCCGCAGCCCGACCTCCTGTTTCCACAGTCTCCTTTGCTTCCCCCCCAGGCTCGCGCAGATGGGTATGCAAATCAATCAAGCCCGGAATCACAATTTTATCGGTTGCATCAAGCACTAGGCAGCCTGTTTCAGGTATAGCCTCTGCAATAGCAGCTATCTGACCATTCTTTACAAGAATATCAAAACGGCCGTTGATGTTTTGACTGGGGTCAAGAACCGTTCCCCCTCTGATTAACTGTTCCATCCTCTTTCTCCCATCATAACTAGTCATCCGCAAGGAGCCAGTGCAAAACAGCCATTCTTGCTGCGACACCATTGTTCACCTGTGCTTCAATCCGAGAGCGCGGCCATGCGTAGGCGGCGGCGGATAGCTCCACCCCTACATTAGCCGGTCCGGGATGAAGTAAAATAGCGTGGCTTTGCATCAATGCCAGGCGCTCCTCGTCCATACCGTAAAGCTTGGAGTATTCCGAGAGGGAAGAAACGAAGCCGCTTTGCTGTCTTTCCCACTGAATTCGCAGAAGATAGACCACGTCGGCTTCGGCTACCGCCTGGTCAATATCTGTAACAATTTCCGCTCCCAGAGCCTTCATCTCCGGCGGCACTAGGGTAGCTGGGCCTGACATGCGGACACTAATTCCCAAGGTTTTCATGGCAAACAAATTGGAACGCGCTACTCGACTGTGGCGGATATCACCCAGAAACAATACATTGAGGCCTGCAAAAGAGCCAAACTCCTGAAAAATAGTCAGCAAATCCAGCAGTGCCTGAGTAGGGTGCTCATGCCAGCCGTCTCCGGCATTAATCACCGGAATGTAAAGATTATCTGCCAAAAATGACGGCATACCGGATGAAGCATGGCGGACAATCAGCGCGTCTATCGCCATGGCTTGCAAAGTTTTAGCCGTTTCCATCACACTCTCGCCTTTATTTATACTGCTCGCGCCAGTCTGTAAATCGATTATATCGGCCCCCAGATTCCTAGCTGCTCGCTCGAATGAAACTTTTGTGCGCGTACTGGCTTCCAAAAAAACCAACGCAATCATCTTGCCACGCAGAAGCGTTCGGGGCAATAGCTTATGATTATTGTTAACGCCGCAGTAATCTTGAGAGAGAAAGAGCAACTCGCCAAGTTCTGCGAGGCTCAAGTTTGCCGTGCTTAAAAAACTTCTGCCTTTCATCAAGACATCCCTTCCGCAACACCGGCTTCAATTAACCGCTTCGCCGCCTCAATGCCCAGAACATACAAGGAAGCGGTAGGTAGATAGGTTTGAGCACAGCGTCAAACAAAATATCTGCCGCCGCAGGAAACTCGTCGTATTTCATAATTTCCTCCGGGTTAGGTTCCTCCGGGTTAGGTAAAGATTGCTTTATTGTTCGCCATATTGGCACAGGATTCCTTTTTTCCCCCGGCATATCTCGAGTTCTTAATCTTAATTAAGGGAAAAGGCAAAAAGCTCACTGGCTTCAATCACAAAAATTTGTAACCGTTCTTCATGTTAGTTTTTATCAGTAGTCGCACTTTATCCATCATACTAGGATTTCCCAATTTTGTCAGCTAAAGTTTGTTGCCATGGCGAGGCTTTCTTTTGACCATGTTTACTGCTTTTGTGACAGCAGCAACCACGTCCACATAACGCTGAATTTCCAAGATATCGGCCTTAGAAAATGCCTCGCCGCGCTGTGTAACCACATAGCGGGGCGGCAATTGGTTGAGAGAAAGTGCGGCAATATCCAATCGGCACTGCTCACAGGCACAGTACTCC
>QLUI01000126.1 GCA_018725345.1 Bacillota bacterium
AAAAGCATACAGATTCCCGCAGCTCTCTGTCTTATACCCACGCACTGTGTAATCCCCCTTGACCTTGCTGTATTCCACAAACGGCGGATTTCCGATAATCACATCAAACCCGCCATTCTTCATGATGCCGTAGAAGTCCACAAACCAGTGGAAGGGCTTGTGGGAGGTGAGCCACTGCTGGTAGGCAAGGCCAATGCCTTTCGGGCCCTCGCCACGCGTCACCACACCGTATTCGCTGGCCAGATAGATATTGAGTTCATCCTCCAGCACTTGCAAACGCCGGCGCAGCTCTCGCTTGGCATCGGCGAAGTCGCCGGAGTCCATGCCGCTCTGGGTCTGCATTTGGCGAAACTGCCGGAATGCCCTGTCAGCAATCTCTGCGCTTTCATCTATGCGCTGCATCGTCTCCATATCTTCCGTGGAGAGCATTCGTATCTGGGCGTTTTGCCCCATGGTCATGGCGCGCTGGATTTCCTGGCGCGTGGTGAACCCCACGAGGGTGTTCCCGGCGCAGATGTTGAAGTCGATATCCGGCAGCGGCTCAATTTCGCCCACATTCTCCACCTGGGCCACCAGCTTGAGAAAGAGGCGCAGCTTGCAAATCTCCACCGCTTCCTCCATGATATCTACTCCATAAAGGTTGTTGAGGATGATGGATTTGAGGATGAAGTAGCGCAGGTTGGGGTGTCTTTCGACCTCAGCCAGCGCCTGGCGGAAATCGCTGAACTTTTCGGGGCGGTGTTTCTCACCGGAACGCTCCAAATCGTCCAGAAAGACCTGCATACGATTAAGGCAGGCTTCGTAGAGCGGCTCCAGCATGTTCAGGGCGGCAAAGAGGAAGGCACCGGAACCGCAGGTGGGATCGAGAATGGTGATCTTCGTGAGAGCGTGCCAGAAAGACCGTAACAGCTCGGGACCCTCAGTATTCTCAATCACGTCCTGGGCAAACTGGCGAATATCCAGGTTAAAGGTAATGAGATCATTGATCTGGCGGATTTCGCCTTCCACGAGTTTGGTCCATACCTCTTCGCAGCGTTTGCGCCGCGCCACCACCTCGCGCCAGATCTCTGTAGGCAGGGCATATTCCTCCGGCGCGGGTCTGTTCCACTCGGTTCGTTGGGAGACATCACCGAGACCGGCGGCAATTTCCGGCGGCAAAGACAACCCCACTCCCCGCTTGACTGCGGGATAGATGTAGCGGTCGGGATCAGCCTGGAGCAGTTGCCAGACGGATGATTCGCCCTCAAAGGCGATTCTGCACTTCTGCCGGGCGATATCGAAAAGCCACGGGATAACGGTATTCTGGCTGATATATCCGGTAATATCCTCTTTGGTGTAGTAGGCCCCCATCTGCTTCTGGTTGATGTACTTTTCGAAGATGTAGCCAAGCACATCGGGGTTGATTTCGTCGTCTCGGCGCAGGGGGCGCTCATCCAGATGCCACTGATACTGCTCGAAGAAGGAGAAGAGCTTTTCAAAGGCAGTATCGGCGATGTGAATGCCCTTGCCGTATAATTCTTCAAGCTGGTGGAGCTGGAATATGCCTCCATTCAAGAAGGGAACTTTGCCAAGAAGCTGGTTAAATGCGGGCGTGCGTTCATCCTCTTTCTTGGCGAAGCCCTCGAAAAAGAGCGGGCAGAGAAAATCGGCGTAGAAGCGATCCTTGCCGCTGAGCCTGGTTTGCTCCAGTTTGTTGCGTAAATAGTCGCGATCGCCATCAAGGAAGCCTTTCTTCTGGATAAAGTAGATGAACATCAGCCGGTTGATCATCACCGAGGCATACCACCGCTGCAGCTCCTCACCGGGGATGCCTTTGATGAATTTCAAGAAAGCGGCATGTTCGGTCTTGAAACGATCATAGAACCGCCTGGTAACCCGCTCCACATCGAAAGCGGCACGGGTACGCCCGGTGACATCTACGATAGTCAGGTTCTCCTCTTCTTCCAGGGTGAAAGCGATCGCGGCGAGCTTTTGAATTAGCGCATCGCCGGGCTGACCTCGATAATACGCATGCTCGCGGCAGACCGCCGGCTTGCCAAGTTCGCGCTTAACCCACTGCCACCTTTGCTTGCCCTTATCGGCATCGGTGTAAATGATAAGATGCTCGTGGACCGATTTGGCAATTTGATGCTCGATCTTGCGCCGTACGGCGTAGTCGGGGATGTGGCCGTCCGGCCAATTACAAACAAAGGCAATCATGCCCCGCTTTTGGGCGATCGCCTTCAGGGCAAAAGTATGGTCGTCAAGCGAAACTTCGAGGGTTTGAGTATGCCGGTCCCAGCCCAGTTCGTTGATGAACAAGGGCTCGAAGTCAAATGCGCTGAGACATTGCCGCGTGCGTGTAACGTCGATGGGCATTGGTGGATACCCCCCCACTCTGATTTTACACCTTTTGGACAGCGGATTTCAGTCCCATTGAGCAAATAATCCTGGGCTCCTGAGTTCGCTCTTCTTCACGGACAATGCAAAGGCGATCCTCCTCTCGCAGGGCAACGACGAGTTCCGCAAGGACATCGTCGGAAATGCCACTCCTCAATTGGCGATTCAGGGTATCAATGGCTGACTGACGCAGGGGATACCGATAGATGTCCTCGATAGCCCGGTGCAGCGGCTGGGAGTCGAACAGTTGGCCCTTGACCCCTTCGGCATATCGCTTAAGCCGCTCGTAAGTGCGAAATCTTGCTCCCGATCTCCGGCCCAATCCACCGCCGAGGGACCTCTCCTCCTTGACGATGATTTCGATCCCCTTTTGCACCAGTTCGTGATGCTGCTCATCACGCGGCATCGGAGGCGTATCGGGTGAGCACTCGGCCGCTTTGAGAATGACGAATTGCGATTCGGTGATGCTGTTGCCCCTCCTGTCTATCCATGCCAGAACATCGTTGTCCTCGGCGGTCCGCAGATAAACCAGCACGCCGGCGGGCTCGTCTGCGGTGGCTTGATGCGCACGCGCCGAGTAAACAACAGGCGGTAATTCGGAGACTGTTTTCTGCAGGGCAGGATCGAGGGCAACCGCGTTCTTCCAGATTTGATAGGCGTAAGACGCTAAATCCACCTCCGTGTCAGCATCGCCGTCAAGGATACCTGCTCTTTCGTGGTAAAGGTCGAGCACGGTCTGGTCATTACGATCATCTTCAAAGAAGGCTTCATCTGTGCCGACGACCTCCGCATTCTCGTGCAGGCGTTGGCGCACCCGCGCCCGCAGGTTGATGATGCGTTCTACCCCTTCGGCAGGCAGGAACGAGTAGCACAATATTTCCTCCGCCTGCTGGCCGATGCGGTCGACACGCCCAACGCGTTGAATGAGACGAATGATGGCCCACGGCAGGTCGTAGTTCACAACGACAAAGCAGTCTTGCAGATTCTGCCCTTCGCTGAGGACATCGGTGGTGACAATCACCCGGAGTTCATCTCCGAGACTGACCCGGTCGCGTTTTTGGTTGCTTACCGGGCTGAAGCGCCAGGCGATGGAGGTGGGGTCAGGTGAGTCTCCGGTCACTCCGGCGAGTCTCGAGACACCCCGTAACCTCAATTGTGCTTCCAGATAACGGACGGTATCGGCGAACTGGGTGAAGATAATTACCTTGTCGTGCGGATGATCGGTGGTCAGCAATTCGAGTAACGTATCGAGCTTGGTATCCCTGTCTGCATCCCAGTCAGCGCACTTGTGGAGTATGCTCAAGAGGGACCTGGCATCATTGTGCAAATCTTGCGCCAACTCAGAGGTAAACAGCGAGGGGTGTAGCCATTTGAAGCGTGGTCTGTATTGAGTTGAGTATCTGGAATAGATCAAGGCAGCCTGCCTCTCGAAGTCTTCCTCCGTGCGCAACGCATACTGCGCGATGGGGCCGTTCTGGTCATCATCGTCATCGAATATACTTGCCGTTATAGAGACTGCATCGGCATCCTCGTCGTAAATGCGAGCATCGAGAATGCCGGCATCCAGTGTGCCGATGGGAAGCTCCTGTCCCAGTTGGATAGCGTGCAAGAAAACATAATTGCGCAGAATATGGCGTTCGATGGATTGGATAAATACTTGCCCGCTGCTTTCCAGCCGCTTGAACAGATTGGTACGGCAGAAGCCCATTAACCGCTTGCCGGCGCGAGAGAGGTCATCCAGTTGCTTGTTTTCGGCTTCCGTTGGTGGCCTCCGTGGCGAGGAGTTCCGGTAGTTACCCAGGCCATAGCGGGGAAGATTGAGGCTGTTTATAGTGTCAACGATGTGCGGTGCATAGAGATTGGCATATTGGTCCGTGGGATCGGCATCATCGATGGTGAATCCTGCCCGCCTCGGAACCCTCGTAGGGAAATAAGAGCGTGTGCCATCCTCGAAGGTAAGGAACTTGCGCCCGCTGTCGGGATCGGTCTGGGCGTAGTTATCCTGGATGAAACTGCGGGTGCGGCGCACCAGATAAAGCCTCATGAGCTCGCGCCAGTCATCAGCGTAGTCACTACACTCAAAGGCAGCGAGCGAATGCGGAAGACACTGATGGTGGCGGATAAACTCCACCTCTCCCAGCTCACGGATCAATCGATCGGGGCGAATCCCCAGGTTTGTGTCGTGAGGAACAAAGAGACGAAGCTGATTGGAGAGATCGAGATAGGTCTTGTTGTAAGGAGTCGCGGAAAGCAAGATGCACTTGCTTTCGTTCTCCCGGACATATTCCTGAATGGCACGATAGCGTTTGCCGTTGCGGTTACGGAGATTATGGCTTTCATCAATAATCAACAGGCGGAAGCGGCGCAATCCGGGCAGTGCATTTATAACCTGACTGATAGAAAGCACCCTGGCGCGTAAGCGATACTGGTCACGATAATCTTCCCACATATTTACCAGATTCTTAGGACAGATAATCAACGTTTCCAGTCCGTAGTCATCTTCGAAGATGCGCGCTACAGCAGTTGCCATTAGCGTCTTGCCCAAGCCTACCACATCACCGATGAGGATGCCGCCGCGCTTATTCAAATGGTGAGCGGCGATCTTTACTGCCGCCTCCTGGAATTCGAAGAGTTTTTGCCCGAAATCTCGCGGGATGCGGAACTCCGAGAGCCCAGCGCGCGCTTCCTGGGACAGATGATATGCCATCTTCAGATAGATATGATAGGGTGGTACAAGCGCCTCGCGCGCCCAGCTTTCATCAATAATACGCGCCAGTTCATCCGAGATATCTACACACCAGCGGTCATTCCAGCGATCTTCGAACCACCTGGCTAGTTTGTGACAGGCATCGTGGTCAAGCACATCGATGTTCAATTCACCCTGCTGTGCGAGACCGGCGAAGGTCAAATTGCTGCTGCCGAGATAGCCGGTGGTTGGATTGGTGGGGTCAGGACGAAAGAGGAGATAGAGCTTTGCGTGCAACGGATGGGAGAGAAACAACTTGACAACGACTTTCTTATCTGTGATTTGGGCGGATAATCGGCGCAAACCGGCCTCGTCATCGTTGGTGGGAACGCCAGTGGCCAATTGATCGCGAAATTCCTCGGCCAGTTTCTTTTTTAGACGTAGCGCGGTCTGGTTATCCATACCGCCTTGATTCTTAACCAGTGTTAAGGCTTCACGCAGTTCCTCCTGCGGCAGTGGCTGCATACCGATAAGCAAACGACAACAGTGCCCATCACCTCCGGCCCATTTTTCAATATAGGAATCGAGCTTTTTCCACCCGCGCAGGTTGAAGTAGCCCACGCAGAAATCGGCCCGATCCGCCACTTGAAGGGTTTCTTGCAATGCAGGGAGGAGCCTTTGCTCGATGTTATCGAAAATACGCGGCATTAGATTAACCCCCAAGAAGTGTGGGTTTGTTATCCATTATAGCCGCGGCACTCGACTTACGCAACATTAC
>QLUI01000127.1 GCA_018725345.1 Bacillota bacterium
TTGACTCGTATGAGCGATGAAGACTGGTAATGCAGTCAAAGCAAAGGGGTCAAGTTAACACAGATGGGTTTTAGAACAACTTGAAAGAGGATGAATCTTGAATACCATCAACTCAAAACCGTTTCAAATTTCAAAACAGCTGGTAGTGGAAGCATGGAAATTGTTTAAAGTGTGTTAATGGGAGCCGGATGAGTCGAGAGGTTCATGTCCGGTTCTGAGTAGCCTCGAGGTGAAATTCCTCGGGGCTACTCACCATTTCTATCTTTTCTCAGCGCGCGCAAGACACAGCTTCATTGCTGAGAAATGTGGGGAATAATGATATTTTCCTGGGTTAACTTGATAGTCACTTGAGGTTACGAACTGCTAGTCTGCCAAGACTAGCTTTGACCATTAATTGCATACTTACCCAGTAATTTCGTTCCGAACGAGAGGAAGCGTTCTGAATCTTCAAGTTGCAGTCCTGCTCGGGAAGCCACCAATCACAACTGAGCTTGCCACGTTCTAAGTTTCTATTGATCTCAGCAATGACCTCAGAACTCCATCCTTTTCTCTTCGTATAATCAAGCACTTTATCTGCTAGGGCTTGATAAGCAGGATGAATAAAAGTCTGACTAGCTTGCACATATTCCAAGTCTAGGATTGGAATGATCCCAGACAGGTCACTTGAAACGCTTGCCAACAGGTCTTGGTCCTCGTTGGATGAGCCAATATATAGATAATAAAGCAAGGACATGTGTTTTTTTCCCGATTTGCGCAAAACGCGACCAAGTCTTTGGATGCGCTGCCGGTTACTGCTAGTAGAAGAGGCTATAATTCCGATGTCGGTTGCAGGAACATTCAAGCCTTCATCTAAGGCACGACAACTTACAAGTATCCTAATTTGTGCATCATGGTATTTGCGCAGAATACTTTTTCTCGTTCGCTCATCCATATCAGAATGATAACGCCCCACTTGCCCGGGAAATAGCAACTGTAGCTCTTCATAGATGGCGTCTGCTACCTCAATTCTTTCGTTGAATATTAATATGGTAGTAGTTTGGGGTAGCAGGAGCAGAAGACTTTTTACACAGCTCAGCCGGGATTCAGCACGGTAGACTAAATCTTTGCGCTGAATAGCTAAGCCGAGTACCGTACGAGCCAATGTAGCAACATCGTGATCATTAAAACTTTTAGTCAATTGCTCGAGGCTAGCAAAGAAATGCTGTTTGTTTAAACCTTTTAAGAAAGGGCAATTCTTCATGATAATTTCTATGGCAAGAGTTAATTGTTTACTTAAGTCAAGATATTGCAGCTCTTCGTCGGGAGTAAATTTTAGTTTCAGGTTAAAAACAGCGAAGGAACTTATTATATTGGCATTCAGAGCTTCAGTAAAACCGTATTTGAATATCTCCTGTCCTAAGGCAGGAACTAACTTTTCATGATAGTTTACTGTTTCCGGGGTGGCGGATAAACCCAGGGCATAGTAATTTGAATCCATTTTTGGGGTCTGGAGTTGAGAAATGAAATCGAAGATTCGGGAATTTTCCGGGCTGCTATAATGATGACATTCATCTGCAATTAACAAAACAGAGCTGTTTTTTTCCAAATCGTTCAGCAAATGTCGGGATAAGGTGTTACGGGCCGAGTTTACCACATAAATCATATACTTACGGGTGGGGGGGTCTTTTCGCACCCCAGAATAAATCCCAATCTCTTCCTTGGCAACGCCTAGTTCCTCGTGAAGATTTTGAACCCATTGATTGGCTAGAAAAACTTTAGGCACTACAATCCTGATTTTTAAGCTAGGTTTTTGCGCTGAGGATAATACATGTTCCAGCTTAGCTATTGCCCCCAAAGCTAGGATAGTTTTACCTGCGCCAGTAACTACATTGACAATCCCCTTTCCCTGGTTGTGCATCCATAGCTCAAGGCATTCCTTTTGCCACAAAAATAATTTCTTTTTTAGTTGCCCTTCCATCTTTTTCCTCCGATCTTTTCAGCGCTATATTTATTAGTACTACGACACTGTTCAATGATATGGGCAAGAAGGAATAACTATTTTAGTGTAGAATCCATGAAAAATGAAGATTATTCTTGACTATGCAATCTCAAAAAATAGGTAAGGGAGTAATAAAAATGGCTGATTATGAGGATTTATTTAAACAAATGCTGGTGTTGGAAAAAGATCTTAAAGATAAGATCGGCAGTCTGCAAAAACTGTTTAAAAACCTGTGTAAACATAGCGAAAATGGTGACATTAAGAGCTGGTCTAGGGATATGGGAGCTATGCGGGCTTACTTAAAGGAGCAGGAAACCTTAATGGAAGGTATGCAGAATCAGGTTGATGAGTTCGGAATCCGCGCTTATGTAGAGAATGGCGAATTTGTGGAACAGGTGTTGGCATATTGTGAACGTCTGGAAGTAGATGTCAAAGGGGAATATCCTGCTTATGAGATATTCCCCTTTCGGGTAAGGGTAGATGCCGAAAACCTTGACTTATACCTAGATCGTAAACGTGTCCAATGTTTACGTCCGCTGTCTTTCGTGCAAGATGTTAAGGCTAGCCGAGACAAACTACTGAAAGCAGCGTTTGATCCCCGGAGTTTTGCCAAAGAGCTGGCGATCGCTTACGACTTGATGTTATTGAAGCTGAACCAAGGTAAATCCTCAACTTCGCCGGTGGGGGATATTTATTTGAAAAACCTGTATACTCTCTTAACGCCCATGCGTCGCTTCCGCAGAGATTATGACCAACAGAGCTTCGCTTTTGACTTGGCTCGCCTTTATGCTTCGGAAGTGCGCTCTGTCGAGGATGGAAGACAGTTTCAATTTGGTCCGAGCCGCAAAATCAATAAGTCTATCCGCATTCTCGACCAGAATGGACGGGAGCAATATCTGGCAACGATCCGTTTTTTCGAGTCAATTCCTAACGACCCAGAAGACTAACTGCACTCGGAAAATTGTTATAGGGGGTAACCGCATTGGAGAACACCACGGACGCACTAGCTCGCTTGAAAAAGGGACAGGCTCCAGGTAATCGCGAAATATTACAAGAAATATCGGTGGGCAGTGAATTCATCATGGATTTTTGGAAGGAAAAATATTTTGCAAGTTATCTGGCCCGAGGAGGCAGCAAGATTAAGTTCTTAACAGGCCGTACCGGGAGTGGGAAAACTCATTTTTTAGAACTACTAGCTATGGAAGCGGAAAACATGGGCTATATCCCTGTTAACCTCTCGGCGGCAGAAGTATGGATTCATGATTTTAAGGAAATTTATATTGCTATATTACGCCGGATCAAGCTGATGGCATGTTTGCAACTATGTAGCCATGAGGTTATCCGGCAATTGGGCTTTCAGCCCGAGACAATTCCAGCAGAGATTAGCTTTGCCGATTATTTGTCCAGCCAGGGAAAATTGGATCCCTTGACCAAGCGGGAGATTAGGCGACAATTGGAACAGCTGTTTTTAGTTAATCCCTTGATAGATAATAATTTTGCTTTAGCTTGTGCTATGTTGACTGGTGGTATTTTAGGATATCCCACCCTGGAAGAACCCAGCCATAAATTATTAATGCTTTGGCTAGAAGGAAGCCGTGAAGCTAAACTATCATCCCTACGCCGTCTTGGTTTATCTCCAAGTAAAATTACTAAATACAATGCAAGACACATGTTGCGTTCCCTGGTTGAGGTTTGTTGCCTGGCAGGCTACAAGGGACTGCTAATATCAATTGATAATTTAGAAGTTTTGGTGAGCGCAGATAATACGGAGAATATACGTTATACTCGCCTGAAACGGGAAGATGCCTATGAAAGTATCCGCGAATTAATTGATGAGATTGATACTTTAAAACACACTATGTTTGTTTTCTCATTTGATCGTAGCCTGATGGATGACGACACCAGAGGTTTGAAATCTTATCAAGCTCTGTGGATGCGTATTCAAAATGAGATTGAAGGTAAGCGATTTAACCGCTTTGCTGACATTGTAGATCTTGATCGTCTGATTGATGAGGTATATACACCAGAAAATATCGTGAAAATGTCCACTCGCCTAGCTCAAGTGATTAACCGCTTAGATGACGGGGCTAACGCAATCAGCTTGAACATTGCGGAAGAACTCCATGCCAAGGCTCGTTTTGGCAAAGTATCTGTGCCAAGGCGGGTAATTTTGACTACCTTACAGGGAGGCGCAGAATAATGGATTTTGAAGCTCAGAGGGTTATAGAGGCTTTGCGTTCAGGAGTGTCTTCCCGAGCGGTGGGGCATTATTTCTCCTCGGCTCGCCCAGAGTTAATGGAGCAAATCTCTTGCAAGCTGGACCGCATTAGAGATAACGGAGAATCCAGCGGTATGGTCGTTTCTGGTAAGTACGGAGAGGGTAAGACCCACCTTCTAAATACCGTGTTTAACCTTGCCCATGACAATAATATGGTGGTCAGTCTAGTTTCCCTGAGTAAGGAGACTCCGTTTGATAAATTATATCTTGCCTATCAAAAACTGATCAGCAATACCTACCTACCTCATCGTTTGCAACCTGGATTTCAACATATCCTGCAAGATATCACTCCTAATAACCCATTAGCTTTGGATTTATTGTCATTTACCAGTAAGCATCTAGAAACAGATAAATTATTTTTCGTTTTAAGATCCTTCCTTAATGTAGATGATCCAGATGAAAAGTATTTGCTAATGGCAGATTTAGAGGGAGACTTTATTAATAATGCCCTTCTGAGGCAGATCTACAAAAGAATTTTCTCCCAACCTGTTCATTATTCAGTTCCCTTTAGCAAAACACGACACAGCATGGACTACTTTGCTATGTTAAGCCATCTGTTTAAATTACTGGGGTTCACTGGCTGGGTTATCTTATTTGATGAAACAGAATTGTTAGGACGTCTAGGCAAAAAAGCCCGTCTAGCCGCCTATAAGAATATGGCAGCTTTCTTGTTTCCTGGACAGTATTCACACCTTGAATCCACCTTTACTATGTTTGCCATTGGCTCATCCTATCGTGAGGATGTCATAGAATCCAAGCATGATTTTGAGAACATCAATTCAATGTATGTTGATCGTACCCAACGAGAGCCTATGGAAAAGGTTCTCAACCATATTATTACCGCACTCCAGCTTCAACCGCTTAACCAAACAGAAATCCTGTCTATTCTAGAGCTGGTTCAGGTTTTTCATGGCAAAGCCTATGACTGGCATCCTCAGCTCGATGTACGTGAGGTTTTAAAAGCTTCTGAAAACCGTGGCTATCTCTTAAGAACACGAATTCGTGCCGCCGTGGAATTGCTGGATCAGCTTTACCAGTACAGACAAGCTGGGGAGATTCGGATCAATGAACTAGGAGAGCCACAATATCAGGATGATGAACTACCATCCCTAAATGAGGCTGAATGGGAAGGGTGAAAACTCTCGCCTCTGGCACCTCTTGTTTAACGGTAGCGGGATTTCTTTCATGATTTATGACTTTGCGCGCATTGAGATTCATACGTGCAAATCGCGCTTACCATACACCGCATAAGTGCCGACCAGCGCTGAAAGGATAAATGCTGCGGGTAGCGACAGATATATTAGTTCTAAGCGTAGCTGCTGCCCACCATAGATAAACAACTAATGAATAAGACGCCAGTATTGGGTGGCAAACAAAACAGCAAAGTATAGCACCACGATGAGCATAAGAATGGAGAAAAGCCGTATCTTTGGCCTAGAGCGTCTCTTTATGCCCGGGAGATAGACCAGCTTGTCACTTTTTTGGGCAAACATGGTACTCATAACAGTACCCTTTCCTAAATCAGGATGCTGAAAGGGTTCGCGAGAGCAAGCGCTTAATCCTTCTTTTTTCTTTTAAACTTAC
>QLUI01000128.1 GCA_018725345.1 Bacillota bacterium
GTGCTGATGCTGTTGATTGCTGTGCTGGTTATTCTCTTCGATCAGCTCTCAAAATTGTTGGTTGTGAACACCATGAGTCTGAACCAGTCTATTCCTGTGATTCCTAATGTTTTCCACATTACCTACGTACATAATTTCGGTGCAGCTTTTGGTTTGCTGGCACACCGTACCGGGTTTTTTATTCTGGTTGCAGTTGCGGTGGTGCTTTTGCTCCTTGCTTTTCTTCGGTATTTGCCAAAAGAGCAGAAGTTGTTGCGTGCAGCACTTGTTTTGCAGTTAGGTGGAGTAGCCGGCAATCTGATTGACCGGGTGCGAGTGGGATATGTGATTGATTTTTTTGATTTTCGCGTTTGGCCCGTGTTTAACGTGGCAGACATTGCTATCGTCTTTGGCATCGGTCTGCTGATTTTAGATTTAACCAGCAACGCTCGGGAGAAAGGAGCTTAAATGTATCCTGTCTTATTTCGCATCGGCGGCATTAGTATTTATGCTTATGCTGTGTTTTTGACATTGGCATTTATTATTGGCACGCTCGGAGTTTCTCGGGGAGGGAAAAGGGCTGGCCTGCCAGTGGAAAAATTGTTGGATATGGCCATGTGGATTTTGGTAACCTCTTTAGTAGGCGCTCGCCTTTTGTTTGTTCTGATAGAGTTGCCCATGTATTTGGCGAATCCGCTCTCAGTTTTTAATGTGCGGAGCGGTGGGCTTTCATTCCATGGAGGCCTGATAGCTGGGATTGCCGCCGGATTATGGTATACACATCGCCAGCGATTGCCCCAGGGGAAAGTGGCCGATTTGGTGGCGCCGTTTTTAGCCTTGGGTTATGGTATCGTTCGTATTGGCTGCCTTTTAAACGGTTGTTGCTTCGGAATCCCTGCTAATCTTCCCTGGGCGTTACCCGGAGCAACCGCTGATTCAACACTGCGTCATCCCACCCAGCTTTATGCTTTTTTGGCCGGTATGATTATTTTTGCTCTGCTTCTATGGCGAAAAAATAAAACCCGCTTCAACGGTCAGTTGTTTTTGGAATTTATTTTGTTCTATAGTGTTTACCGGTTCTTCATTGAATATTATCGTGAGGTAAGCGCCTACGCCGGTATTCTTACGCTGGGTCAGTCCGTTTCTCTAATTGGTGCCGCCTGCGCTTATGTGGTCATCCGTGTCTGGCCGCTGGGGCGGAGAAAAGCCACATGAAGACAAGCAGTTTTTCTGTGACTGAATTGTTGTCCGGAGAGCGCCTAGATGCGGTGGCAGCAAAGCTGGCAGATAATCTGTCTCGTTCACGCGTTCAGAAGCTGATTGACCAAAACCTTATTCTGGTGGACGGTGTTCCCCAAAAAGCTAATTACCGCCTGCGTGCGGGTCAGTCGGTAGAGATATCTCTCCCTGATGTAACGCCCGCTACTGTCTTGGCGGAGGAAATCGCCCTGAACATCTTGTATGAAGATGTAGATTTGCTTGTGCTCAATAAGCCTAAAGGTTTGGTAGTCCATCCGGCAGCAGGTCATCTGAGCGGGACACTGGTTAATGCACTGCTTTATCATTGTGACGACCTGTCAGGTGTTAGCGGTGAAGCACGTCCCGGTATTGTCCACCGCCTTGACAAAGACACCTCAGGAGTATTGCTTGTCGCAAAAAATGACCACGCCCATCGTAATTTGTCAGAGCAATTTAAAGAGCATAGTATTACACGTGAATATGTGGCAATAGTTCATGGGAATGTAGCTCTAGCTTTCGGCAGCATAGATGCTCCCATTGCCCGACATCCTCGAGAGCGGAAAAAAATGTCGGTGGCACCGGCAGGCAAAGGACGACGGGCGCTCACCCATTTTAGCGTCTTAGAGCGGTTTGATGGTTACACATATCTGGCTTGCAGGTTGGAAACAGGGCGTACCCATCAAATTCGTCTCCACCTAGCGTCCATTGGCCACCCCGTTGTGGGCGATCCGCTCTACGGCTATAAGAAGAAGCAAGTTAAACTATCGGGGCAGGCTTTGCACGCTCGATTGCTTGGCTTTATTCACCCCACGAGCGGAGTACCTTTGGAGTTTTGCAGCGATCCGCCTGCGGAGTTTGCGGAATTGCTGGGGGCTTTAAGGGAAAAACGAGGAAAAGGAGGGGATCTGTTATGAGAATCAAAAAACAGATTATGGACGGGGAAGCAATGCGCAGGGCGTTAACTCGTATAGCTCATGAGATCGTAGAACGAAATAAGGGAACTAAAGGGTTGGTGTTGATTGGGATCTGCACTAGGGGCGTGCCCCTGGCGGAGAGAATTGCCCGTAAAATCAGTATTGTCGAAGGCAACATGCCTCCGGTTGGTTTTGTTGATATTACCATGTACCGTGATGACCTTTCTTTACATGCGGAACAGCCCTTTTCACCGGATACTAAGATTAACGTTCCCATTAATGCCAGCAAGGTTATTTTGGTAGATGATGTGCTATTTACCGGACGTACTATTCGCGCGGCTATGGAAGCCATTATCGACCTTGGTCGGCCGGATAGTATTCAGTTGGCTGTTTTGGTAGATCGCGGGCACAGAGAGCTGCCCATTCGTGCTGATTATGTGGGCAAAAACGTTCCTACCAGTCACCGTGAAAATATTGAGGTCATGCTAAAAGAAGTAGATGGAGAAATTGACCAAGTAATGATTACCGAGATGGAACATTAGTAGGAAAGCGACGGATACAATCGGTTCGCTTAAGATAAGGGGAACTACCAAAAACAAAGGACGGTAAAGTGTTGCGGCGGCTACTTATTGAAGAAGAGAAAAATCGCCCGCCCGATGTGCAATAATCGTTTGGGTAAGTTAACTTGGGAAGGAGAGATTAAAATGGCGCTCCACAAGTGCCGGCTCCCCGTTATTCAGGCTGATGCAGTGTTGCAAAGCCTGCCGGAAGGCACCATCGTTACCGACGCTACTGCCATAATCCGCTTTATTAATAAACGGGCGGCAGAGATCTTTGATTTAAATCCCGTTGATAGCATAGGACAGCTGTTTGATGTGGCTATTGGCAACCATAGTATCAATATGGTTATTCAAAAAATAATTACCACCGGTGGTCAATGTCTTCCTGAAGCAGTACCCAAAACCCTTAATGTCACAGTTGGCGGTAAAGAGAGATACTTTAAAGCAGAAGTTTCCCCACTGATTGAAGAGGAAACGTTGGTAGGAACTGTGCTTTTATTTACAGATGTGACACACTATGAAAGGGCAGACAGAATAAAAAAACAGTTTGTTGCCACCATTTCCCATGAATTCCGCAATCCTCTTACATCAATTGTTTTGGCCATAGAGCTTTTGCTTTCCGGCCGACAGCTTGACTTTCACGGAGAAAATTTAGCGCTGGCTCAGGCAATCTCTGATGATGCTCAGCGCCTTACCCGTTTAGTCAGTAATCTGCTCAATTTCTCCAGGATGGAAGAAGGAGAAATTAAAATGGAGCTAGAGAGAGTGATGGTAACAGAGATGGTGGAAACTGCTATACTCCCCCTCACGCTACAGCTTAAAGCAAAAAACATTACGCTGAGAAGCTTAGTCCCGGATGATTTGCCTGCTGTTTATGTGGATGCTTCCAAAGCAACTTGGATTTTGACAAACCTTGTGGGCAACGCAATCCGCTACACCCCTGAAGGTGGGGAGATCACCATCTCCGCCTGCCTTAAAGAGAAAAAAGTTTTTGTTTCTGTTTGTGATTCCGGGCCGGGAATCCACCCTCGGTATCATGAAAAAATCTTTGAAAAGTACACGCAGGTGAAGGGGAATGGAAGCTCCGGGGGAGTAGGTTTGGGTTTAGCGATTGCTAAGGAAATCGTGGAAGCCCACGGTGGAAAAATATGGGTAAAAAGTGATGTTAACCAAGGCGCGTGTTTTAGGTTTACGCTACCGATAAATGAGAAGGAGGAATCGTCGCGTGAAGAAGAAAATTCTGTTAGTTGAAGATGAAAAAAACATTATCTTAGGTGTGAGCATATGTTTGCGCAGCGCGGGGCTGGACGTGGCCGTGGCGGAAGACGGAGCAGATGCATTAAGAAAACTGGAGACTGACAAGCCCGACCTAGTACTGTTGGATTTAGTTATGCCAAAACTCAATGGGCTTGACGCGCTGCTAGCGATGAAGGCAAATGAGGCAACGCGAGATATTCCGGTGATTGTGTTAAGCGCCAGAGCACAAGAAGAAGATATCCAGAGGGCTATGGAACTTGGTGCAGCTGATTATATGGCTAAACCGTTTCGTCCAGAGGAGCTTCTGGCCGTTATCGGGAAGGTACTCGCAGAGGACGTCTAGGCGGTTATTCGAAAAGGCATAATGCTTCCATTCCGGGAAAAGATAGTAAGGAAGTATAAAAATGGGAGTGCATATCCTTGG
The DNA here is from genome assembly GCA_018725345.1 of Bacillota bacterium. GTDB lineage: Bacteria > Bacillota > Dethiobacteria > Dethiobacterales > Dethiobacteraceae > GPS1B09. The sequence continues at coordinate 4,374 of QLUI01000128.1, forward strand.
AATGGACATTGTTTTACAGAACAGTAATTTTGTACTTGGCTGTTTTGCTTTCCGTTCGGATTATGGGGAAACGCGAAGTCGGGCAGCTTTCAGCTTTTGACTTAGTGGTGGCGATAATGATTGCCGAGCTGGGAGCCTTAGTTATGGGTGCAGTTTTAAACATGCCGATGTATCTGGGGCTTGTGCCCATCGCTGCATTAGTAATTTTAGAAATTTTTCTCTCGTTTCTGAGTATGAAAAGTCATGCTATCCGGGGAATCGTCGACGGATCGCCTAGTACTGTCATTGCTAACGGGAAAATTATTGAAAAAGAACTGCGTAAACTGCGTTACAATATGTCTGATCTGTTGGGTCAATTACGGGAAAAAGGTGTGAACAACATTGCCGATGTTCAGCACGCCGTTTTGGAAACATCAGGAGAGCTTAGCGTTATGCTTAAAGCAGCTAAACGTCCTGTTACTCTTAAAGACCTGGGATTGCCTGTTAAATATGAGGGCATGCCAACGCCCTTAATTTTTGACGGACATGTTCACTTTAAAAACCTGCGTCGCCTTCAGCTTGATGAACAATGGTTACTTTTTGAGCTCCGCAAGCAAGGTTTGGACGGAATAAAAGATGTGCTGTTTGCCAGTCTAGATACAGACGGCGTCTTGTTTGTCAGTGAAAAAGAACGTGCAACAAAAAAACCTGCCGCCAAATAGTCTGCCGACAGGTTTAGTATTTCGGAGGGTTGCGTATGGTGTTTCAAAAACCTCTATTATTCGCAAGGGAGTTAGTGAGCAGAAGCCTTGAAACAGGATGCTGTGCCGTTGATGCCACTTGCGGCAATGGGCACGATACTGTGTTTCTTGCAGAACTAGTGGGTAGGGACGGGTCGGTGCTGGCATTTGATATTCAGCCGCAGGCTATTGCCGCCACACGACAAAGGCTGGCAGTAAACGGACTACTGGAACGAGTCAGAGTTGTCGAAGCCAGTCACGCCGAAATGGCTGCTTATAGTCAAACAGCGTTTGATGCAGTCATGTTTAATCTAGGTTATCTACCTCATGGCGATCATGCCATAGTAACTGAGCCAGAATCTACAGTAGCCGCGCTTCATTTCGCCACAAAGCAACTGAGCAAAGGTGGTGTTATCACAATTCTGGTCTATACGGGCCATGAGGGAGGAAGAGAGGAATGGGAAAAAGTGCGTGAGTTTTCTTCGGTGCTGCCGCAGCAGCTGTTTACCGTACTGGAGTACCGCTTGATTAATCAAAAAAACAATTCGCCATTTTTACTAGCTATCACTCGGCTTTAAGGTAGGCTTGCCACTTGGACACGCCGCTAAGCACAAGCCGCATACCCTTTTGCCGAAGCGGTCACGCACCTTGTTCTGATATTGATCACAAAGCTCAGGCTTAAACCGCTCTGTCAAAGGTGTGTCTGGTGTGAAC
>QLUI01000129.1 GCA_018725345.1 Bacillota bacterium
GCAATTCGCAACATCATTCATCGAGCAGATGGGTGATGTAGGAGGGGGGATAGCAAAAATGAGGTGGGAGGGGGTGATGCTCGGATGACAAACATGCTGGAAGTCGATTTGAACAATCCCAAAACATATTATACGAGGAGGTGAGACAATTGACCTTGCAGCAGGCAATTTGGCGTTCTACTGGTAATCCATTTGTGGACATGGGCCAGGAGATGATGTTGGCGCTAGCCCGAGTTAATCAGCCTGAAGAGCTGACCAGCGAGGCCGTTGAACCATTGGTGCCACGTTTGGTTAATCTCTACTTTCATCCGGCGTGGAACAAGACGATGTATTCGATCTTCCCCAATTCTCCGCTCACTAACCCGGCAACGAAGCATCGCCAACAGACCTATCTGGATTTGCTGAGGCATTGGCTTTCTTTGGCTACACATCCCCAGGGTGATGTGATCACTGACACCGCTTGTACCGCCTGTGGAGATCCTGCCCAGCTCTATTTATATCGAACGTTCTTTCCCATGGCAGATGCGGAGGGGGGTAACTTCCAATCATACAATGTGGCAGGGATGCCCTTTTGCGGCGCGTGCGCACTGGCCGTGCAGTTCATGCCGTTGGGAGTCGCGAAAGTTGGGGGGAGACTGGCCTTGCCACAATTTAGTGACTCGCTCGCACAATACAACTGGAGCGAGTGGTGTTGGAAGCAAACTCTGGTGTCGGAGACCACCGACGCCACTGGTCCGGTGGACGCAGGCACTGCCCGCGGGGTCAATGCGTTCTTTGCCCTAATTGAACGTTTGTTAAGAGAATCAGCGGACCGCGAGATGCCCGATAGCAGCATCACGCTCTATCTGTTCACCAACTACAACCAGGGCCCGAATGTGGAGCTACACTATCTGCCCACCGAGATCTTTCGCTTCATTAAGCAAGCCATGTCCCCTAGTCTACAGAGGGCATGGCAGCAGGTGGTGCGCAGAGGATATAGACCCAAGTCGCAAAAGGTCGACCCGGAAGTGCTGGATGAGGCTGACCGACTGAAAAAGCAGACTAACCAGGTGTATGAGCACTTGTTACAGGATCGTTCCATTAGCGCCAATTTTGTTGACCATCAGCAGCGAAGGTGCATCGGCGATTGGCTCTTATTCAAAGCCTATCTCAAGGAGGTGCGAGGCATGGATGAACAGCGATTGGAGTCTTTGCGGACTCTAGGAGATCGTATTGCAGAGATCATGAGGAACAAACGAAAACGGTTACTCTTCATGGAACGGACTGGCCATAAAGGCGAATTTCTTGAACAACTGTATCGTTTGGCGAAAGACGCTGCTGCTACAGGCCAAAGTCGACCACTGATTACCTTTGACGAATTGGTCCAGGACGTCTTCCCTCATGACCCTCAAAAATACGAGAGTTGGCGTGAGGTGAAGTGGTTACTGCTGTTCCGTGTGTATGAGGTGCTGTACGATGAGCTGAGAACAGACACGGAATGGACAACCGGCGATGAAACCGAAGAAACAATTGAGGAGGTAGTCGGATGAACTCACAGACAAAGGTCCATATTACGGTCAATGGATTGGTGCTGATCGACGCCCCCCATTCGGCGCTGAATATGCTTGGCCAAGCCGAAGGGGTGGCGGAGAACCTGGTGGTAATCAAGGCCATCCAACGGGGAGGGAATACTTACCCATACGTCTCAGCACAGGCCTGGCGCTATTGGTGGCGCAATGTGCTTGTAAGTGAACGCAAATGGGTGCCATCTCCGATCGAGCGGAAAGAGAAGATCGCTTTTACTCAGGCGCAACCGTGGAAGTATCCCGATGACGATGTGTTCGGCTACATGCGAGCACAGGCAGAGGAGGTCCCTGTGATCGATAAGAACACAGGGAAACCGCAACTCGATGAACAGGGTCAGCCCAAGCTCAAGAAAGGCAAGGATATCACCTTGACCCGTGTCAGTCCTCTCAAGTGCAGTCCCTTGGTGTCCGTAATGGCTCAACGCCCGATTCGCGATTTCGGCGTGATGAGCCGTCACGAAGGATATCCAGTCCCTCACGAGCATCAGTTCTATTCGACCGTGCTCAAAGGGATTTTCTCATTGGATCTAACCACACTGGGACGGTTCGAGCAATCATCGAAAACCGGCTTCCAGAACATCAGTGAGGATGGGCTAAAGCTGGCGCAAGCTGCCGGGGCCACAGTCGATGGCAACAAGGCCGAGATGCCGGTGAAGGTGAGACAAGAACGCGCCACGGATACCCTTGCTGTGCTGCCCTATCTCACCGGCGGAGCCAATCAAACTCTTCATCTGACCGACGTCGCACCCAAGTTGGTGATCCTGACCGTGCTGCTCGGTGGGAATCATCTATTCATGAACGTCATCCGAGATGAACGTGGCCAAGCAAGGATCAACATAAATGCGCTTAAAGAAGTCTCACGCGTGTTCAAGGAACGCCTGCTGACACCGGTCTTCATTGGTCGACGAGAGGGTTTCCTGGATGAACAAGCCGACGAGCTCAACAGCTTGGCTAATGAGGGCACGGGTGATTTACCCGCTATTCATGTCGCTGAGCTGAACTCTATGGTCGAGCGGTTCTGTCAAATTCTTCCGAGCGTAGTAGGACATGCGTAATGAAAGTCTATCGGGTTGAACTCAACGGTTGGACGGCCTCCTTTCGCCACCCGCAACTGGTAAGCGGTACACAGCCTACCTTACCGCTGCCGCCGCCAAGCACAATCTACGGGCTCATCAGCGCGGCTATGGGATCATGGATTGATCCGAGTGATTGCCGTTTGGCTTACGTGTTTCAACATGTGGGACAAGCAAGGGATCTAGAGACTATCTACCAATTCCGCAACAGTACTTCGGCGAAAAGCAATGTGGTCTGGCGAGAGTGGTTGACCGATTGGACGCTTTGGCTCTATCTAACCGACGCGGCGTTCGCGCATGCATTTGAACGACCAGTCTATCCCTTGGTCTTGGGCCGGCAACAAGAACTGGCTTATGCTGCCGGTTTTCGTGAGATCACTTTGGCACAACGGCCCACTCGATTACGGGGAACGGCAGTGCCTTTTCCAATGCAAGGGGCATCTGGAATGCTTTTGGCACTACCACTGGCAATGTCCCCAGACATTCCCCGACGCCCCTTGGGGGTGCGCATCTGGCAGTTAGTGCATCGGCCATGTTCGCTGGAAGCTGAGGGACTCTATCACGACTCCGAACTAAATCATGGCGTATATTTCATCGGAGGTTTATGACACTACTAGCAAAGTCCGATCCGCCTCGTTCGCTGTTGCATCATGCCTTGGATGTACAGGCCATGGTGCAACAATATGCCATGCGCTGGCCTCACCTGGCGCACCTAGCGCAAGCTCCTGAGCTGTTCGAGGATGCGGCGTTGATTGCATTGTGGCATGACTTGGGAAAGGCTGCTGCGAGCTTCCAGGCCATCCTCCAAGGACGCAAGAACGAAACGGCAGGTTCCTGGAGTCACTATCGCCACGAGATCCTATCCGGGGCGATAGTCGCCACGTTGCCTCCCTCACGACGTCGAGACGATTTGTTACTGGCTGTGCTCACACATCACTTGGGCATGAATCGAGATGCTTGGACGGAACGATCCCTGTATCGCTTTGCACCCAGCCAGGATAGAGCGATTTCGTTTCCAGAGCGGTTGGCACAGCTTGAGGTGCACTGGGACGAATTGCTGTCCATCATCCAGTCTCTTCAGGAACAAGCTCATCAAAATGTGCATACACTCTGGTTTGCGTTGCCCGCGGACCCTACCATGTTACCTGATCCCTTTAAGATATTGGAACAAAGTGTGGGCGACACTTCCACTTCAAGGCCGAATCGGTCGCGCCAATGTGGGAGAGGCGTTAGTCTTAAACGGGTCTACCTACGTGGATTGCTGGTGGCCGCAGATCACCTGGCGAGTGCAGCGGCGTCGGAGCATCCTGCAAACAAAGTGGATATAATCGCTTCGTTACCTCAACCGGCTCGGGTGATCCTGGAGGATTTTGAATTTATCTTGCACCGGCATCAAGTTAAGTGTGCTCGATCAGGTTCGGTGCTGTTGGATGCTCCTACCGGCAGCGGGAAGACTGAAGCCGCATTGCTCTGGGCCGAGGCCAATCAAAACGCTCAGCGGTCGAGGCACATCTTTTACATCTTGCCTTATACCGCAAGCATCAACGCAATGTACCAGCGATTACGTGCCAGGTTAGGAGATGCTGTATCATTGTTACATGGACGATCCTCCTACTTTCTCTATCGCTGGTTGTGCGAGGAGGGAGAAGAGTCTTATCAAGCTATGAACAAAGCCCGGAATCTACGCCAACAGACTAAAGAACTCTACTACCCTATCAAAGTGCTTACTCCTCATCAGATTCTCACAGCGTTCTTAGGGTTTAAGGGTTGGGAGAAAGCATGGTGTGAATACAGCGGTGGGCTATTTATCTTAGACGAGATCCACGCCTATGAGCCGCAACTGATGGGCCTCCTGTTTGAAATGTTGCGTCGGTTGACCCATCAATTGGAAGCCAGAGTCTGTGTGATGTCGGCAACGTTCTCTGCACCCCTACGAGCACGGTTAAGGAAGTGTTTGACAGAACCATTTCTGGTCGAGTTAGAACCACAAGAACGAGATCGTTATACTCGCCATCGTATACGAGTAGTCCCGGGAAGCGTACAGGATCAAATGCCCGAAATACTTCGGCGTCTGCAAGAAGGACAACGAGTATTAGTCGTGTTAAATACGGTCCAGGGAGTGATGGCAGCCTACCAAGCATTACGCGATCAAGCGGATAATCCCTGCTTGCTACATGGTCGGCTTACATTAGCTGATCGACAGCAGGCAGAAGCGCGTTTAGACAAACACGCTACTCCATCTGTGGATCTGCTAGTGGGCACTCAGGCAATTGAAGTGTCATTAGATGTGGATTTTGATGTCCTTTTCTCTGATCCTGCCCCATTAGACGCATTACTGCAACGTTTTGGCCGGGTGAACAGAAAGCCGTTGAATGTCTTGGAGTCAGCTTCTCTGGAGGAGCGGTTTCGTGATGCGATCATCTGCCAAAAACAGTGGCCGGAAACGTGGCCTGTTTATGAGCAGGGTGATGAAGTAGGGCATCGATTGGTGCAAGAATCATTATCGGTTCTTACTCGAAACGAACTGCTTCGTGAGGGACAGGTCCGGATACTGATGGATGAAGTATATGGTTCAAAACACCTGGAACCGTTTTTTGCAATCGCTGAGGAGAAGGCCTGCCGTCTTTCGGAGTTGATCGATCAACTCGAGCCTGGAAGTGAACTCGATCGAGATGAATCCGATCTTCTCGACAGGATGATCGATGCCATCCCCATTGTTCCCGTTCAGTTCCAGGAAATTCACCAGGAGTTACTTGCGGAGAAGAGATTCTTCGACGCACAGGACTATACGCTGAATATCTCCAAAGGTCGCTACCATGCGCTGAAGAACAATGGTCAAATTCATCCCCTCAACAAGCATTACTATGGGTTGTTCCATTACGAACCGAGCATCGGTCCGCAGTTTGATGCCCGGATTGAGTTAAAGGTCAACATCTTGTAGTACTGTCAAATGACTCCGAGTATAGGAGAACGTTAGCATGCTACGAGAGCTTTGTTCTTTCCCGAGGGCTTTCCGACTTGAAGACATCCTGCGGCAAAGGGAGATGCTGGCGGAAATCTTCAAGGCAAAGAATGTGCGCCTGGCTTATCTTTATGGCTCGCTTCTCGATGGCCGCGGTCGAGATGCCGATTTTGCGGT
>QLUI01000013.1 GCA_018725345.1 Bacillota bacterium
AAGGTTGATCTGGCCAAAAAATCGATCAATACGAGATTGAATCTTCTGTTCATTGGGTGTCATTTCTGATATAATATTAGTCATAGGAAACCTCCAAACGGCTGGTATTGTTGGGTTTTGGACACTTTAATTATACCATGCCGAGGGGGTTTTCTGTTGGTTTTTTGCTAATTACTATATGGTTTTTTTAATGTTCAGGTTTGATTTTGAGGTGGGAAAGTTGAGTCAAAAAGTATTAGTGATGCAGGATGGGGAATATTCTTCAACATATTGGCGTACAAGGCTGAAAGTGCCGGTAAGCTAGTATTGGGGGTAGATCCAAAAAACACAAGTCAGCTGTGTTTTTCCTGCGGGAACACAGTAAAAAAGAAACTAAGCGAAAGATGGCACAATTGTCTTTGTTGTGGGTATTCAGAACACCGGGATGTAAATGCTGCTAAGAATATCCTCAAGAGAGCGGTAGCGTAATCAAAAGGAATGGCTTGGTATAAGCCTTCGGGGATGGGTGAGGTTACGACCCCAGAAGAACCGAGAAGCCCCCACTTCTTAAGTGGTGGGTAATTCACTGAATTTGCTGTTTTAGTGACAAACTAGAATAGCAAAGCTAAGGAGGACGGTAAAAGATGGAAATAAATCTGCAGCAAATTGACCTTATTCGGGAACGCACCGGCTTAAACTATGCAGATGCTCGGGAACTTCTTGAAGAAGCGAGCGGCGATGTGGTGGAGGCATTGGTTATTCTGAATCAAGAGGACAGGGAGGGTGAAATCTGGATGGGCAGAGGTTTTGAGCTGGATAAGGAAAGAATGAAAGAAATGGTCGCTGACAATCTGGTTAGCCCTGTAAAAAAGGTGCTCAGTCAGGGAAACCGTACCCGCATTCGCATCAGTAACCAAGGAGGAACTCTGTTGGAAATTCCGGCAACTTTGGGAATTGCCGGCGCGCTTTTGGCCCCGCGGGCTGTTGCGTTAAGCGCCATGGCGTTGTTAATGGCAAAATACAGTATGGAAGTAGATGTAGAGGAAGACGCGAGAAATTAGGGCTCTCGATAGATAAATTTTTCTCAAAAGCTTGACGGGGGACGTTGTTTTTGCTAAAGTTATCTCGTAGATAAAAAATAAATAGTACTGCCACGGAAGAAGAGTACTTCGTCACTTAGCCTGCCAGCGAGCCGGGAAAGGTGTGAGCCCGGTCAGGTGGACGTTGGAAGGTGCTTCCCGAGTTTGGCAATAGGCAAGAGAGGGCATGGAAACCATGCCAAATAGGGTGGAACCGCGGGAACTCCCGTCCCTATACGGACGGAGGTTCCTTTTTTGTTGTGAAAGAAATGATCTGGTTTTGCTGCACAACAGTGGGCTGTGGCTGGTGAGGGAGAGGGTGGAGCGCAGCGAGGGTGAGGGAGGGAGAAGGTAAAAGTATTCATCATCTTTGTTCAATAAGGAAGGAGGATAAAATATGGATTTTCAGACGATGGTACTAAAATTGCAAAGTTTCTGGGCTCGTCAGAATTGTATTTTGGCGCAAGGCTATGACATTGAAAAGGGGGCGGGAACGATGAACCCGGCCACATTTCTGCGGGCTCTGGGGCCGGAGCCGTGGTCTGTCGCTTATGTCGAACCGTCTCGTCGCCCCGCTGATGGCCGATATGGCGAAAATCCCAACCGCTTGTTTCAGCATCATCAGTTTCAGGTGATTATTAAGCCCTCTCCGTCCAATATCCAGGAGATTTATCTTGAGAGTCTGCAAGAACTTGGCATCATGCCACAAGAGCATGACATCCGCTTTGTTGAAGATAACTGGGAATCTCCCACACTGGGGGCTTGGGGACTTGGCTGGGAAGTATGGCTCGATGGCATGGAAATCACCCAGTTTACTTATTTTCAGCAGGTGGGTAGTATTGATGTGGAGGCCGTTTCAGTGGAAATCACATACGGCCTAGAAAGAATTGCCATGTATATCCAGGAGAAAGAAAATGTTTATCAGATTTGCTGGGCAGGCGAGTTGAGCTACGGTGAGATTTTCCGGCAGGCGGAAGTGGAGCATTCCGTTTATTGCTTCGAAGAAGCTGATACAGCCATGCTTTTTACGCTTTTTGGGATGTATGCAAAAGAAGCGCAGCGGCTTCTGGAAAAAGGATTAGTTCTGCCAGGCTATGATCAAGTGCTTAAATGTTCTCACACCTTTAATCTTTTAGATGCGCGGGGCGCAATTAGTGTGGCGGAACGTACAGGGTATATCGGTAAAGTAAGAACCCTAGCCAGGCTTTGCGCGCAGAGCTATCTTGCTCAGCGTGCAGAATTAGGTTTTCCGTTGCTGCGCAAGGAAGGGGGGACTCTGAATGCGTAAGGAAACTTTTTTGCTCGAAATCGGCACTGAAGAAATTCCTGCTCGCTTTATCGGACCGGCGCTTACACAGTTGGAGAAAAATGCCCGTATCGCGCTGGAAGAAGCACGGCTGACAGGGGGAAAGATTGGCACTTACGGCACACCACGACGATTGGTGCTACTTGTGGAGGGACTGTTTGAGAGGCAAGAAGAGCTGAACGAGCTGAAAAAAGGCCCAGCCAGAAAAGCTGCTTTTGATGCTTCAGGCAGCCCCACAAAGGCTGCGCTAGGTTTTGCCCGTTCACAAGGGGTAACGGTTGAGAAGCTCATAGTACAGACGGTGGAGGGCGTGGAGTACGTTTTTGCTGCAAGGCAGCAGACCGGTGAAGATGTCTTTACCGTGCTGCCGCCGTTATGCGTTGGGTTGATCCGTTCTTTAAGTTTTCCTAAACCAATGTTTTGGCACAGCAAGGATATTCGCTTTGCGCGACCGATCCGCTGGTTTGTTGCGCTATACGGTTCGGCGGAGATTCCTTTTTCCTTTGCAGGTCTTGTCGCAGGCAGAAAAACAACGGGACATCGCTTTTTGGCGCCGGGTCCGCTGGATCTTCCAAACGCTGCAGCTTACCTGTCCACAATGGAGGGGCATTTTGTATTGGTTGACCCTGCCCGCCGAAGTCGGGAAATTGTGCAGCAGGTTGAACATGCGGCTTTATCAGTTGGCGGTCGCTCAATTGTCGATCACGAGTTGTTGATGGAAGTAACTAACCTGGTGGAATATCCCAAAACAGTGGTGGGTAAGTTTGCTGCTGAATATTTAGAAATGCCGCAAGAGGTATTGATTACCGCCATGCGTGCCCACCAGCGATACTTTCCCGTTTTTGAGGAGAAAGGCAGCTTATTGCCCTATTTTATCGCCATCAGCAATGGCACGCGGGATGAGTATCTTGATAATGTCCGTGTGGGGAATGAGCGTGTACTGCGCGCCCGTTTGGCTGATGCCCGCTTTTTCTTTGCCGAAGACCGTAAGCTGGCGCTGGCTGATTATGTGGCTAAGCTCGATGAAATTGTTTTTCTGGAGCCGTTTGGCACTATGCGTAGGAAAACTGAACGCTTACTGCGGCTGTGCAGCAGCCTTTCTAAGGAAGTGGGCCTGTCTAAACAGGAGAGCGAAACGGTCGAGCGCGCCGCTTTTTTGGCAAAAGCTGATTTGTTGACGCAGATGGTTAGCGAATTTCCTGAGCTGCAAGGGACGATGGGGATGCACTACGCCCGTCTTTCCGGCGAGAGTGACGCTGTATCGCGTGCTGTGGCAGAACATTACGCTCCCCGCCATGCTACTGATTTCCCGGCAGAGACTCTTTCGGGCGCAATTTTGGCTGTGGCGGATAAAATGGACACGCTTTCGGCCTGCTTTGGCTTGGGTCTGATTCCCAGTGGTTCCCAGGACCCTTATGCTTTGCGCCGCAGTGCTTTGGGTGTGGTGGCTACTATGTTGGCTCACGGTTTGACGGTACCGCTTAACCGGTTGTGTCAAATTGCGCTGGCAGGGTTGTCTGCGGAAATTACAAGATCGGTGGACGAGGTGGCGCGGGAGATGGAGGAATTTCTCCTGCAGCGTGTCCGTTTTCTTTTTGCGGAAAAATCTTTACGCTACGATGTGATCGATGCTGCATTGGGCGCAAAGAGCAGTGATTTGCCGGGGCTGTTTTCCAGAGCAAAGCTGCTGCAGTCCAAGCTGGATACGCCTGAGCTTACACGGATTTTGACGCCGTTTACACGTGCCGGCAATCTGACCCGAGGTCGGTTTGAGAGTATTGTGCTGCCACAGCTTTTTATCAAGGCGGCGGAAGAAGAACTTTATCGAGCCGCCAAGCAGGCGGCTGCAATACTCGAGCCGGCAGCGGCACGGGGTGATCTTTCGACTGTTTTTGCAGCTCTTGTACCGCTCTCTCTGCCCATTGACGGGTTTTTTAGCGCTGTAATGGTAATGGCGGAGGATGAAGCTGTCAGGGAAAACAGATTGGCGCTGCTTAGCTATGTAAGAGACTTATTTCTTGTGCTCGGCGATTTAGGTAAAATTGTCCAGTAAAAAATAAAAAAATAGTCAGCTTTTTAAAGGAAATTATAAATTTATATAGTATATACTATATGCTTGACAATACAGAGATAGCGTAGCCTATTTAGCGGGAGGGCCTGACCATCGAACTCAATGTTCGCCAGAAGGAAATATTGGAAATTATCAAACGGGACGGGCCTATTTCCGGCGAGGAAATTGCGACTCGGCTCAATCTTTCACGGGCTGCTCTGCGACCACATTTGGCAGTGCTGACTACTTGGGGCATGATTGGCGCACGTCCGCGTGTGGGCTATTTTTACGCCGGCAACGCCCCAAATGGTGTCTTTGGTGCGTTGAAGGATTTGACGGCCAGCGATATTAAAAACCGTCCCTCTGTAATTCGTGAACATGTCTCGGTTTATGACGCCATCGTGATGCTTTTTGTGGAAAATGTGGGTACTCTCTTTGTGGTGGATGAGGAGGGGTTGCTCCAGGGAGTCGTTTCCCGCAAAGACTTCCTGAAAATGGCGCTGGGCGGCGGAGATATGCATAAAGTGCCTGTGGCCGTAATCATGACACGCCTGCCGCAGGTTTATACTGTCTTCGAAGAGGAATCGGTGTTGGAAGTAGTCAGGCGAATTTGTGAAAATGAAGTGGATTCCCTGCCGGTTATTCGCTTGCAGGATCAGCGCGGTTACAAAGTGGTGGGAAAGGTGACAAAAGCAAATTTGGCCCGCCTGTTGATGGAATTAGGCGAAGGCCGGTGAAGGGGTGATCTGACTTTGCAACAAGTCAAGCGTAAGCCGATTGTCTATGTTCTTTCCGATTCCATCGGTGAGACGGCTGAATTTGTCGTTAAAGCGGTAGCCAGTCAGTTTAATTCCGGTCATGTGGAAATTAAACGGGTACCTTTTGTAACTGATGTGGAGATTATCAGAGATGTGATTGAAGAAGCAAGTCAGTTGAAAGCGATGATTACATATACATTGGTGCTGCCGGAGCTGCGCAAGGTAATTCAGGAGGAAAGCAAGCACCGCAATCTGATTACCGTTGATATAATGGGTCCGATGATGGATGCCTTCAGTGATTTTCTAAATGTTGATCCCCGCCTAGAACCCGGTCTGGTGCGTCGCCTGGACGGGCAATATTATCGCTGGGTGGCTGCGATTGAGTTTGCGGTGAAATATGATGACGGCAAAGACCCGCGCGGTTTGCTGCAGGCTGATGTTGTGTTGGTAGGTGTTTCCCGCACTTCTAAGACACCGCTTTCCATGTATCTTGCCCATAAACGGCTAAAAGTAGCAAACCTGCCGCTCGTTCCAGAAGTGGAAGCACCGGAGGAGCTTTATTGGGTGCAGCCCAATAAAGTAATCGGACTTACCATTAACCCTAAGCAACTCAATGAGATTCGCCAGGAGCGTTTAAAGGCCTTAGGACTTCATGCCCAAGCTAATTACGCAAGCATGGAGCGAATTCTTGAAGAACTTGAATATGCAGAAAAAATTATGCGCAAAGTGGGATGCCCCATTTTTGATGTTTCTAATAAAGCTGTGGAAGAAGTAGCTAACAAAATTTTGCAAATCGTAAGGGAGGAACAGCCGGATGCTTAGCAAGAATGTATATCTTTTTGAGGAAGGAAACGCCGGTATGCGTGAGCTTTTAGGCGGGAAAGGCGCAAATCTGGCTGAAATGACTAATATCGGCTTGCCAGTGCCTCCTGGTTTTACCGTCTCCACCGCAGCCTGTCGCGAGTATTTTCGTTGCGGCCAAGAGCTGTGGGACAGATTGCGCCAGGAATGTGTCGCCGCCTTAGCCAGATTGGAGGCTGTCTCCGGCAAGCGGATTGGGGATAAGGAGAATCCGCTGCTAATTTCTGTTCGCTCTGGTTCCGTGTTTTCCATGCCGGGAATGATGGATACTGTACTAAATTTAGGGCTTAATCAGGAGACCGTCGAAGGGTTGGCTACAGTTTCCGGCAACCCGCGTTTTGCATATGACTGCTACCGTCGCTTTATTCAAATGTTTGCTGATGTGGTATTGAAAGTGGAGCGTTATCATTTTGAACGGGCTCTTGAGGGAAAAAAGCATGAGCTGGGTGTTAAAGATGACACAGCGCTGGATGCTGCCGCTCTGCAAGACGTGATTGCCAGTTATTTGCAAATCGTGACTAGGGAAACAAAACAGCCGTTCCCTCAAGATCCGCTGGAACAACTGATGCTTTCTATTCGCGCTGTATTTAATTCCTGGCGTAACCAGCGGGCTATGGTTTACCGCCAGATTCACCGCCTTCCTGATCATCTGGGCACGGCAGTGAATGTGCAGGTTATGGTTTTTGGCAATATGGGCGAAGACTCCGGAACAGGGGTGGCTTTTACACGCAATCCCTCTAACGGCAATAAAGAGCTTTATGGTGAATTTTTGATCAACGCTCAGGGTGAAGATGTGGTGGCCGGGATTCGTACACCGCTGCCTATTGCCAAAATGAATGAGTATATGCCTACCCTTTATCAGCAGTTTGTCAAACTGTGCACACTGTTGGAAAATCACTATCGCGACTTACAGGATATTGAATTTACAGTGGAGAGGGGCAAACTCTTTCTACTGCAGACAAGAAACGGGAAACGTACCGCCGCCGCCGCCGTCAAGACTGCCGTCAACATGTCGGAAGAAGGACTACTTAGCCGTGATGAGGCGCTGCTGCGGGTTAATCCGGCTCAGCTTGACCAACTGCTCCACCGCCGCATTGATCCTGACGCTATTTTGACACCCATTGCCAAGGGGCTGCCTGCTTCACCGGGAGCAGCGTCAGGTCAAATAGTGTTTGACGCCGATACGACAGAACGGCTGGCTGGCGAAGGGGTTAAAGTGATTCTTGTTCGCCCGGAAACTACGCCTGACGACATCCATGGCATCGTGGCCGCCCAAGGGATTCTCACTAGCCGAGGCGGCATGACAAGCCACGCTGCGGTGGTGGCTCGCGGCATGGGCAAATCCTGTGTCTCCGGCAGCGAAGAAATTAATATTGATCTGACTGCCAAAACGATGACTGTCAACGGCCTTGTTTTTCATGAGGGGGAGATCATTTCTATTGATGGTTCCTCCGGGGAAGTATATGCCGGCAGTGTGCCGTTAATTGACCCGGAGCTATCTCCTGAATTTGAAAAGTTATTGGCTTGGGCCGACGAGGTGCGTATTCTCGCTGTTCGCGCCAATGCCGACACACCGGATGATGCAAAAAAAGCCAGAGAGTTTGGTGCTGCAGGCATTGGTCTCTGCCGTACAGAGCATATGTTTATGTCCCAGGATAGGCTTCCGGTGGTGCAGGAAATGATTTTAGCTAAAGATAAGCTTCAGAGGGAGAGGGCTTTGGACAAACTGCTGCCGATGCAGCAGGGCGACTTTGAAGGCATCTTTGCCGCCATGGCCGGCTTGCCGGTGACTATCCGTCTGTTGGATCCGCCTCTGCACGAGTTTCTGCCCAATCAGGAAGATTTACTGGTGGAAGTTACGCTTCTGAAAGAGAGGGGCAACGACCCGCGGCGCCTGAGAGAAAAAGAAGGGCTATTAAAGCAGGTACGATCCCTCCATGAATTTAACCCGATGTTGGGTCATCGTGGCTGCCGACTGGGGATTGTCACTCCGGAAATTTACCGCATGCAGATACTAGCGATTTTCCGCGCTGCCGCCGCGCTGATTAGCCAGGATATCACCGTCATTCCGGAAGTGATGATTCCACTGGTCGGACATGAGACCGAAATTAAGCTGATGCGCGAGCTGGTGACCAAGGCGGCGGAAGAAGTGATGCAGGAAACAGGTATAAGCTTTGCATATCAGGTGGGAACAATGATTGAGCTGCCCCGGGCCTGTGTGACAGCAGAACAGATTGCATCTTCTGCTGATTTCTTCTCTTTTGGTACCAACGACTTAACTCAGACCACTTTAGGCTACTCTCGTGATGACGCAGAAGGCAAATTTTTGCTGCACTATTTGCAGCAAAAAATCTTGCCGGAGAACCCCTTTGCCGTTCTGGATCGTGAGGGGGTAGGCGCTTTGATGAAAATTGCGGTGGAAAAAGGTCGCAGCGTAAAACCGGAACTAAAGCTGGGTATCTGCGGAGAACATGGCGGAGACCCTTCATCTATTGAATTTTGTCATCTTGTCGGTTTGGATTACGTTTCGTGTTCGCCTTACAGAGTTCCCGTAGCCCGCCTTGCAGCCGCACATGCTCGTCTCAAAAATTAGTTAGCTCAGAAAATTTGTAAAATGCTGGCAAAGAATTTCTAGCAAAACATCGCAGACAAAGTAGATTACCTGACATTTTGGCGAAAATAGGGAACCCGGAGGCTGATAATTTGCCCTCACGTGATAAATACATGCGTTACGAGCGCGACCACTTTCTCAAGGAGTCGTATGCCTTTGACCGTGATTCCGGCCGGATCGTGATCGAGTTGCTGCTCGAAAAACAAATTTACTTATTCAACGAGTGGGACAATGCCGCCCTTAACCGCAAAGACCTAGACCCTGATCTCATCTATTTCCTGGAAGAGTGTTCTGATGAGATTCCCTTTGAATATGAAGTGCAGCTAAAAATCGCGATTAATGAACGAGAGCGTGACCCTGTATGCGAGGCGGCCATTGCTGAGGGGATTCAGTCGCAATTCCGTCATTATATGAGAGCGAACACGCGTAAACTAAAAGAGCTATACAAGCGTGCCGCGTTATACGTGCTAATCTCGGCAGGTTTCCTTTTGCTGGCGGGTCTCCTTGAAGGATTGACGTTAGACAGGCCGATTAATGCAGCCATGCTACAGGGGCTCTATGTCGGGGGTTGGGTCTTCTTGTGGGAAGCCATCTCCGAAGTTTCATTTAGTCGCGGCAGCGCCGCCCTCACGCAAAAAATAAAAACTTACAAGCGTTTCCTTCGCGCCCCTGTCGTGCTTATTGGTGTAGAACAAGATAAACCTTAGACCTAGCTGGAAAAAGCACACAACTAAAAAGAAGGCGTGCCTGATGGCACGCCTTCTTTTTAGTTGCCACGCACCACCAACCTAAGCGAGGGTGAGGGCAAGGCAGGATGACGGTGCTGTCGCCGCAGGCGGGACGTGCGCCGTCTGACACACAAATCAGCCGTTTAACAAGCCTCGGAAGAAGGTAAGAATACCTCTAAAAGTGCGAACGATAAAGTTTGCGCGGCCCACTTCCTCAGCGGTTTTAAGTGGCACTCTCTGCAGAGTTTCTCCGTCTAATTGCAACAACAGATAACCTGCCGGGGCGCCTATTTCCAGCGGCGCAACCAGAACTTGTTGCAGAACGACCAGTTTGAGTTCATTTTCGCGTCCCCTGGGAATTACGGCGGTGGCATCTGCTCCTATTGTTACCGGAACAGTCAGTCGCCTGCCGTCTTTTACTGGTACCTGTGCAACCGTTTCCCCTATTTTTGCTGCAGTCGTCAGCCTGAACCCATTAAAACCATGGTTTAACAGTTCTTTGCTTGCGGCAAGGCGTTCCTGGTCACTGCCTGTGTTGAGCACTACTGAAATCAGGCGCCGTTGTGCGTTGCCCTGCGTTGCCTGCTTTGCTGTCCCCACTAAGCTGAAGCCAGATTCTGTTGTCCAGCCCGTTTTTAGTCCATCGACACCGGGGAAGCGACCTAGTAGAGGATTGCGATTTTGTTGCTTGATACCGTTAAAAGTAAAATCTCTTTCCATTTCAATCGTCAGAATTTCTGGGTGATTAATGACCAGTTTCCTAGCCAGTATGGCTATATCCATGGCACTCATCACTTGGCCTTCAGCCGGGAGTCCGGTAGAATTTTTAAAAACGGTATTTATCAAGCCAAGTTCTTGGGCGCGACGGTTCATATGTTGGACAAACGCTGCTTCACTGCCGTAGAGATGTTCAGCCAAGGCAATGCAACCATCGTTGGCGGAAACGATGGAAATGCCGCTGATTAGATCGCGAATGCTCACGACTTGATTAATATCCAAAAACATTTTGGAACCTTCAACTTCTTTGCTCCAGGCGTTTCTCGAGACGGTGGTAGTTTCATCCCAAGCCAAATCACCGCGCTCAAGCGCTTCAAACGCCAAAAGCAATGTCATCATTTTTGCGATACTGGCAGGCGGACGCGGTGCATTTTCATTTTTTGCATAGAGAATTTGTCCTGATGCTGCTTCCATTAGGACGGCAACACCGGCAGCGGTATCGAAAACCTGCCCGTAAACAGGCATAGATACAAACAGTAAGACAAAAATGAGGATGAGAGAGCAAAGACGTTTTTTCATTGATGTAGGTACCTCCCTTGAAAATAATATTTTACAGGCATATTTAATTTTATCTGAAAAGGTGGGAAGAAGCTAGTTAAAAACGCAGGAAAACTTAACAAATATTCTTAATGGATTAGACACAGAATCTCCTTTTTTCTGTAACATAATTTGCGGGACTTCATCTTTCGTCATATATATATCGGTCCAGGCGCCAAGTTGGAAGAGCAACGCGCTCGCCATGTTATTCAGTTGATGTACAGTCATTTGCTCGAAAATCCGGCTTATCTGCCGGAGGATTCTAAGCGGCGAGCGGAAGCAGAAGCTTTGCCGGTTGCAGTCTGCGATTACGTTTCCGGTATGACAGATCGTTATATTTTGGCCCGCTACCAGGAGTTTTTTTTGCCGAAACCGTGGAAAAGTGTCTAAAACCTTGAAAATAAGCGTAAAATCGTATATAATGCAAGAATTGGCATATAATATCTAGCACTATTACCTTTATATTTTTTGATAAAGAAGGAATCGTTCAACCAATGTAGAAGTTATTTATTAGAATCTAGCTTCCTTTAAACTGGTGCCTCAGACAAGGGAGGAAACAGATAGAAGGGCTTAAGAGAGGCAAAGCTGAGTATAGCAGCCCGATGCGAACCTCATCTCTCTTCTTGGGGATGAGGTCTTTTTATAGGATGAAGGGTTAAATCTGTTTATCAGGAATTTGTTTGCATGCGGAAAATAAATCTGACTCTACTGTCGCTAAGAAAAACGGGTGAGAGTAATGGCGGGGAATCTACCGAGCCAGTTTTTGGATGAGGTTAGAAATTATTACGATATTGTCCAGTTTGTTTCTGAGTATGTCCAGTTAAAAAGAGCCGGGCGAAATTATTTTGGGCTCTGCCCGTTCCATGGGGAAAAGACACCCTCGTTTAGCGTCTCCCCGGATAAGCAAATCTTTCATTGCTTTGGCTGTGGAGAAGGGGGGGATGTTTTTTCTTTTATCATGAAGGCAGACAACCTCACCTTTCCGGAAGCTGTAACTGTTCTCGCCAAACGAGTCGGCATCTCTCCGCCGCAAGCTGCTTTGTCGCCGGCAGAAGAGCGCACCCAGCGCACGAGAGAGCGGATGTTTGACGCCGTCAGCTGGGCGCAAAGGTATTACCGGCACCGGCTGGAACAACCCGGAGACAATGCAGCACAGCAATATCTTAACCAGCGAGGACTGTCGGCAGAAGCTATTCACCGGTTTGGCCTTGGTTTTGCGCCTGACAGTTGGGATTCATGTAAACAATTCTTGTTAAAAAAAGGATTCAGCGAACAGGAACTGTTGGATACAGGAATACTTACACAAGGGGAGAAAAGGAATTATGACCGCTTCCGCAAACGGGTGACATTCCCAATCTGCGACCGGCGCGGTGAGATTATTGCTTTCGGCGGACGAATTCTCGGTGAAGGAACACCTAAATATCTGAATTCACCGGAAACGCCGCTTTTTGATAAAAGTAAGCATCTTTATGCCCTGCACCTAGCGCAGGGTGCAATCCGCCTGTATAAACAGGCGGTAATCTTTGAAGGTTATTTGGACGTTATCGCCGCTCATCAGGCAGGAATTACTAATGTGGTCGCCTCGCTTGGCACATCACTCACAGAAGCACAGGCTCGCCTCCTGCGCGGTCAGGCGGAAGAGGTCGTGATTGTTTATGATGCTGACACTGCCGGGCAGGCGGCCACTTGGCGCGGTGTGCAGATTCTCCGGCAAGCCGGTTGCCTAGTGAAGGTAGGACGTCTGCCTACCGGTTTGGATCCGGATGATTATATTCGCCGTTTTGGCGGCGAAGTGTTTCGCCGGGAAGTGATTGGTAAATCACAGTTATTGGTGGACTACCAATTGGAAAGCCTGACTGAGCATTTCAATCCGGAAAAAGATGACGAAAGGATTCGCCTTTTTGCTAAAATTAGTGATGTTCTTGCTTCTGTGGAAAACGCCATGGAGCGGGAAGATTATATAGAAAAAATGTCTGCCAGGCTTGCTGTTCCCGCCTCAGCCATTCGGGAGGAATTGCGGAAGAAAAGACAACCATTTGCACAGCGTAAGCAAGTTAACCAGATTGCCGGGGTAACGCAGCAGATTGAAAATGCGGTTGATAAGGCGCCGTTGCAACTGGTGGCGCTCTGGTCCCGTTTCCCGTCCTTGCAACGTTTTGCAGTCGAGTTGGAAGATGATGATTTTCCCGTAGAGCTTAGGTTTTTGTTAACGGCAGCTAAAGAAGGCGAAGATTTATTTTCACCAGCTAATGTTTTGGAGCTGTTGCCGGCAGGAAGGTACCGGCAAGCACTAAGCCGTTTGTTGATAGATGATCACTATAAAGAAAAACTTGCAGAAAAAGCGGTAGCCGATTGTGTCAGGCTTCTGAAAATTGTCCGTATCGCCTGCCGACGCAAGGAGCTGGCGGCAGAAATGGCGAAGTTGGATCCCGTCACTTCGAAAGGGGAAATAGCTGAGTTGTCGAGAAGGTGGCTGGAGCTGCGTAAACTGGAAGAAGTAATCAATAATCCCAGGGAAGGAGGTAAAGGTGTTGGCTAAAGACTTGGAAAAAGAGCAGCAGTTAAAACAAATCCAGTTTGAGCTTGCCCAGCACGGCAAAAAACGCGGCCTGCTTACATACAGTGAAATTATCGAGCCGCTGCAGGAACTGGATTTATCTCCGGAAGAAATAGATGAAGTTTATGAGCACCTTTCCCGGCTGGGGATAGATGTTGTTAATGAGGCCGGAGAACCAGTCGTTTTGGATGAGGAAGAATTGAAAGATGAAGAAGTAGTTATAGTTGAAGAAGAGATTGACCTGTCCGTTCCTGAAGGCATCAGCGTTAACGACCCGGTCCGTATGTATCTAAAAGAGATTGGGAAAATTCCGCTCTTAAACTCCGATGACGAAATTCAGTTGGCAAAGCGGATGCAAGCCGGAGACGAAGAGGCTAAACGCCGCCTGGCAGAAGCCAACCTCCGCCTTGTGGTAAGTATAGCTAAAAAATACGTAGGACGGGGTATGCTTTTCCTCGATTTGATTCAGGAAGGCAATTTAGGGCTGATTAAAGCGGTAGAAAAATTTGACCATCGCAAAGGGTTCAAATTCAGCACTTATGCCACTTGGTGGATTCGTCAAGCAATCACCCGGGCTATTGCAGATCAGGCAAGAACGATTAGGATTCCAGTGCACATGGTGGAAACGATTAACAAGTTGATCCGGATTTCGCGCCAGTTGGTGCAGGGAATGGGCAGAGAGCCTTCGCCGGAAGAAATTGCCCATGTGATGGGCATTACTGAAGAGCGGGTGCGTGAAATCTTAAAAATCGCCCAGGAACCAGTTTCCCTGGAAACTCCCATTGGTGAAGAAGATGATTCTCATCTGGGAGACTTTATTGAAGACCAGGATGCCTTGGCGCCTGCAGAAACCGCCGCGTTTGAGCTGTTAAAGGAACAACTCGATGACGTTTTGGAAACGCTCACACCGCGGGAAAAGAAAGTGCTTAAACTCCGTTTCGGGCTTGACGACGGCCGTTCACGCACTTTGGAGGAAGTGGGTCAGGTTTTCGGCGTTACCCGGGAGAGGATTCGTCAAATCGAAGCAAAAGCTCTGCGTAAGCTGCGCCATCCTATGCGTAGCAAGCGTTTAAAGGATTATTTGGAGTAAAGCGAATTATAATCTTCAATTCGTAATTTA
>QLUI01000130.1 GCA_018725345.1 Bacillota bacterium
CGCCTAGTTGCGCCAACAATGTAGCATCAGTCAACACGGTAGCCAAACTCACAACCAACATCACCAGAAGAAAAATCGCAAGAGAAAGCGGCAGGGAGTGCTCCCTGTTCACTTTGCGCATGGTAGCAACTGGACTGCCGATGATACCGACAATAACTTCTGCCAGACCATCCCTTCGCGCAAATTCATCTTTTGATTCAATTTCCATCTTTTCTCCATCCTCACTTTCATCTCCAGCATACACTTCACGCCTGGCAGTGCTTGTATCACCATCTGGGGATGAGGTGTTGTTCAAGCTGCTGCTGCAAAATCAAAGAGTCCTTCCCTAGCGGAACCAGTGTCAGACGGTCTAAAATGGCGGAGGGTAATCCTCCCAATTTTTCCCACCAAGGCACAGGAGGCAAGATGATTTCCACTGGCTCGGGGTAAGCCACCCCAGCCAGCTCTGCAGCCTCTTCTATCGCTGTGTCCAGCCCTCCCAAACTGTCAACCAACCCCAAGATTTGGGCTTGTGCCCCGGTAAAAACTTCACCCGTTGCAACTTCCTTTACCATCTCGACATCAACTTTTCGCCCTTCTGCTACCGCATTGATAAACTGACTGTGCAAATCATCGAGGAAACCCTGTAAGATTTCACGCCCCTCCGAGGTAAGCCGTTCGAAAAAAATTCCCTTATACTTTCCGGCAGTAAGTATCTCAGAAGTAATCCCTAGATTTTCATATAGTTCTCCCAAATACATGTGGCTGAGAATAACTCCAATGCTACCGGTAACAGTACCCTCTTGGGCCACGATGTGATCAGCAAAAACAGAGATGTATAGCCCCCCCGAAGTTGCTATGTCTGCCATAGATACTACAACCGGACGCGGAAAACTGCTTATCAGTCTGCCAATTTCCTGCGAAGCGCCAACCGAGCCACCTGGGCTATTTACACGCAGAACGACTGCAGAAATACGGGTATCATCTTCGGCAAGTTGCAAAAGCTTCCTTACCTTAGCAGGTGTAATGCTCTCCGGCTGAAAGCCGCCACCGGCAGACTCAGTAATTGGACCAGTGAGGGTAATTACCCCAATATTGCCTCCCCCCGCTTGCCGCAAATCACGAACAAACACTGCTGTAAGTATCAGTGAACCGATGACCAGCAGCGACAAGCACAAGAATATCCATTTAGTTCTGTTCATCACAATTTCATCCTCTCTCTTGAATTTAACAGCTCGTGTAGGCAGGTTACAACTTATTCCTAACCTGACGGTGGTATTCCTGAATGGATTTAATATGCAACTTTTTCCGACAAAGCATCTCTATCGCTGTAACGACAGCTTCTGCGCCCGCCATGGTTGTGGTATAGGACACCCGGTGCTGCAGAGCGCTCCTCCTAATAGAGAAGGAGTCTTTCTGTGCTTGCGTTCCGGTAACGGTATTGATCACAAAGTCTATTTCCATGTTCTTAATCATGTCCACGATATGAGGTCTGCCTTCAGCCACCTTATTGACAATTTCTGCGGAAAGACCCCGTTCTTGCAGAAATCTAGCCGTCCCTTTGGTAGCAATGATGCTGATACCTAGACGCACTAGCCTAAGCGCAATATTGACCGCCTGTTCCTTATCTTTATCCTTGACACTGATAAAGATCTTGCCTGTGGTGGGAATCCTGTTATAGCTTGCCGCCTGCGCCTTGGCATAAGCTAGACCAAAATCTTCATCTATCCCCATCGCTTCCCCGGTGGATTTCATTTCCGGCCCTAGAATCACATCAACTCCCGGGAACTTGTTAAAGGGAAAAACAGCCTCTTTAACTGCGACATGCGGCAGTTCCACTTCACTGCTCACGCCAAGCTCTGCCAGGCTACTCCCCATGATTACCTTGGCTGCCAGTTTAGCAAAAGGTATCCCCGTCACCTTGCTGACAAAAGGGATGGTCCGCGAAGCGCGCGGATTGACCTCCAGAATGTAAACCGTCCCGTTCTTGACTGCGTATTGAACGTTCATCAAGCCTAAGACATTAAGCTCAGGCGCAAGCGCCTTCGTCTTCGCTTTAATTTCCTCCACCACGGTGCTACAGAGCGAACGGGGGGGCAGCGAACAAGCCGAATCGCCAGAGTGAATCCCCGCTTCTTCAATATGTTCCATAACCCCCGCAATCACCGTTTCCGTACCGTCCGAGATGGCGTCCACATCAACCTCAATAGCATCCTCAAGGTATTCGTCAATCAGTACCGGGTGTTCCGGGGAAGCGGCAAGTGCCCGCCGCATGTAGTCTCGCAGGCTTTCGTCGTCATAAACAATCTCCATCGCCCTCCCGCCGAGTACGTAAGAAGGCCGCACAATAACGGGATAGCCCACACTTCTGACGACAGCAAGTGCTTCATCAACCGAAGTAGCGGTAACGCTCTCTGGTTGCCGCAAATTTAGCTTATGCAACAACTCTTTGAAGCGCTTTCTGTCTTCAGCCAAGTCGATGGCGTCGTGCGATGTGCCGAGTATTTTTACACCCGCCTGCCAGAGCGGTCGAGCCAGTTTGAGCGGCGTCTGCCCGCCAAACTGTAAAATCACGCCTGTTGGTTTTTCCAGCTCAATGATATTCAAAACATCTTCTTCCGTAAGAGGCTCAAAATAAAGCCTGTCGGCAGTGTCATAGTCCGTACTGACTGTTTCCGGATTACAGTTCACCATTATTGCCTCGTAACCCAATTCTTTGCAGGCTAAGACGGCATGGACACAGCAGTAATCAAACTCTATCCCCTGCCCGATACGATTAGGTCCCGAACCAAGGATAATTATTTTTGGACGCCCCGAATCAGACGCCTCAGATTGTGTCAAAGCAACCTGTCCGTCAATTTGGTAAGCCTCTCTTTCGTAGGTAGAGTAAAAATACGGCGTGTAAGCCTTAAATTCTCCGGCACAAGTATCCACCATCTTATAGACAGGTAGGATGCCATAATGCTTGCGCCAACTACGCACCGTCCCCTCTGGCAATCGCAAGAGATCCCCTATTCTCCTGTCAGCCATGCCATATTCTTTGGCTATACGCAAAAGCTCTGGCGGCAGCACAACAGCTTCCCCGTTTTTTCGGGTCGCATGGTTTACTATTTCGTTTTCAAGGAACACCATCTGCCTGACGTTGTAAAGAAACCAAGGATCCACGCTGCAAAGCTCACTGACTTCCTCGATTGAGAGGCCACGCCTGAATGCCTCCGCAATAGACCAAAGCCTTTCACTGCTAGGTATGCGCAACGACTGGCGCAATTCGTTCAAATCTCCGTCTACGCTCTCAAGACCATAGTTTCCTTTCTCTAAACTCCTGATAGCTTTATTAAGCGCCTCTTTAAAAGTTCGGCCGATTGACATCACCTCGCCTACAGACTTCATCTGCGTCATCAGCGTAGCATCAGCCTCCGGAAACTTCTCAAAGGCAAAGCGCGGGAATTTCACGACTACATAGTCGATTGCAGGCTCAAAGGAAGCAGGTGTTTCCCGAGTAATGTCGTTTGGTATCTCGTCTAAGGTAAGACCTACGGCCAGCTTTGCAGCTATTTTAGCAATAGGGAACCCGGTTGCCTTGGAGGCCAGCGCCGAACTTCTAGATACGCGGGGATTCATTTCAATAACCACCGTCTGGCCGTTAGCCGGATTGGTGGCAAACTGGATATTGGATCCCCCTGTATCAACGCCGATTTCCCGCATAATGGCTATTGAAGCGTCCCTCAACTTTTGGTATTCCTTCTGCGTTAGTGTTTGTATCGGCGCCACGGTAATGCTGTCGCCTGTATGAATCCCCATGCCATCAAAGTTTTCAATGGAACAGATGACCACCACATTGTCTTTCTTGTCGCGCATCATCTCCATTTCGAATTCCTTCCAACCGATGACAGACTCTTCCACTAACACTTGTTGAGTCATGCTTAACTCTAGAGCTCTTTCCAGGATGGTTTTAAATTCTTCAACGTTGTAGGCAATGCCGCTACCAGTCCCCCCCAAAGTAAACGCGGGGCGTAAAATGGCCGGAAAACCAATATCTTTAATAATCGCCAGCCCTTCGGCAAGCGAGTTTACAGCAACACTCGCAGGTACTTCCTGGCCTATCCTGCGCATCGCATCTTTGAATAGCTCTCTGTCCTCTGCCTTTTTGATAGAATCAAGGCGTGCGCCAATCAATTCAACACCATACTTCTCCAAAATGCCTTTTTCGGCAAGTTCCACCGCCAGATTCAGACCCGTCTGCCCGCCGATGTTTGGCAGCAGAGCATCAGGCCTTTCCCGGTTAATAATCATCTCAATAATCTCTGCGTTTAAGGGCTCGATATAGACGGCATCGGCCATTTCCGGATCGGTCATAATCGTAGCCGGGTTGGAATTGACCAGGACTACCTGGTACCCTTCCTCGCGCAGCGCCTTGCAGGCCTGTGTGCCGGAATAGTCAAATTCGCATGCCTGGCCGATAACAATCGGCCCTGAGCCGATGACTAGTATTTTTTTAATGTCTGTCCGTTTCGGCATCACGCCTCACCCCCGATCATTTCTCTGAACTTACGGAAAACATGTATCGCGTCATTTGGGCCCGGTCCGGCTTCAGGATGGTGTTGAACCGAAAAGACCGGCAACTCAACGTGACGCATCCCTTCTTCCGTCCCGTCATACAAGTTTTTATGCGTCAGACGCACCTGACCGTGCAAGCTACTAAGATCGACACAGTAGTTGTGGTTCTGTGCCGTAATCTCCACCAAACCCGTCTCCAGATCGATCACAGGATGGTTCCCGCCGTGATGACCGAATTTCAACTTATATGTCTGGCCGCCCATGGCAAGACCCAGAATCTGGTGACCGAGACAGATACCAAACAACGGCTTCTTGCCCAACAGTTTCCTCGCGTTATCGACAGCATAAGTCACTGTAGCCGGATCACCCGGGCCGTTACTCAACAACACACCATGACAATCCATCCCCATCACTTCCTCGGCAGGCGTAGAAGCGGGGACTACTGTCACCGCAAAGCCTTCCGCCACCAGATTGCGTAGAATACTGTATTTGACGCCAAAGTCATAAACCACCACTTTCAGCAAATCTTTTTCCTTCACCGTCGCTCTACACCACGGCTGGCAATCCTGATGCCACTGATACGGCCTAGCAGTAGATACCTTTTCCACCAAGTCAACAGCCGCTATTCCCGGATGTGACCGCACCTTCTCCAGGAGACTCGGAAGATGGAAATCTACAGTAGAAATTATCCCCATCTGGGATCCATAGTTTCGCAAATGCACAGTCAGCGCCCGGGTGTCTATCCGTTCAATGCCGACAGTGCCGTGCCGCTTAAGGTAATCACCCAGTGACTTGCTCCCCACACCGCCTGTCCCAGCCCGCCAGTTGCTTGGGAAATCCAAATATTCCTTAACCACAAACCCTTCTACTTTAACAGAGCCGGCAGACTCCACATCCTCACCGTTAACACCGTAATTGCCGATTTGAGGATAAGTCATAGACACAATCTGTCCCTTATAAGAAGGATCAGTCAGAATCTCTTGGTAACCGGTCATCGAGGTGTTAAAAACCACCTCTCCGATAGTTTCCCCTGCCGCGCCGAAATTTGTTCCTTCAAAAACCGTCCCGTCAGCCAAAACCAGCAGTGCCTTATTCATTTTAACCTCCCGCTTT
>QLUI01000131.1 GCA_018725345.1 Bacillota bacterium
CAGATAGGTCTCGACCTTACCTTGCGAGTAGCGGTGGTAATCCACCGAATCCAGGATGGAAACGGTTCTTCTGATGACATCTATCTCTTTCTTAGTCATAGATTTTCAGCCTTCGATGCTCGCAACTATCTACTACAGAAGCCGCCATGGAGATTCCGCCTGTGACGTTATGCCGGTTTACAATGCCCACGATCCAAATGAGCGTTATGGGTGAGCGGAGCAAGCCCCAAAATGGCTATCAAGCGCAGGCGGTTCGTTCCCTTGCTAACTGCTGAGCGAGGCACTCCGCGGCGGCTTGGCTGCAAATTTCAGGGGAGTTCTTGCGATTGGCAAAGCAGCGCACGTTCACGACGTCCCTCTGAATTCATTCCGAGTGCTTTATTGCTCGAGTTTTCTTACTTCTTCCACGAATTTGTTCCAACCAATCTTATTTGGTTCTGGATCTGTCTGTCTACTCCAAGTATATAAGTGCCAGAAATCTTCATATCCGTATTCCAAAGCTCTACTTCGGATATTTTGGGCACTTCGCGGGCCGCAACATTCAGAGAAAAGCCATATCTTATTGACGAATTGCTTCATTAACTCACAATATTCTCTGTCGATGTCACCAGATCTCAGATAAGATTTGCAACTGATAACCGCTACTGCTTTCTGTTGTTCAATAAACCTAAAATCCATAATTGGCTTTTCAGTCCCGTCCCATCTTCCAATATGTCCATTGTGGTGAATGATCACATCGCACTCACAAGAACAAAAAGTGTTGCTTTTATCTAGCAGATGACCCCAATTAGCCGTCAAGCCTGAACCTGACAAAATCTCTCTAATGGCGTAAATCAAGTGAGCAGAAAGACGCAAACCTCGCACAAAGGGCAATATTCTTCCCTTCTGCTTTTTTGTTTCCAATTGTCTTATAAAGGGATCAATTCTCCAATGTGTGAAATCCCCATACATCTTCCAAAATGGATCCTCGCATAAGAGCCTCGCAGTATGTCCTATTTCTGGGTTAGTGTTCATATGGCGTTTCTCCCAACCGTCTCTTCCTGCACTATCATATCCACAAATTTTCGCAGTGTTAGATTGTCTTCTTTAGCCGCTTGTCTGAATTTCCTCAGCCCAGTTGAGTTGAGTTCCAAAGTCCCAACCGTATCTTTTACCGTGAAAGATACTATTTCATTTTTACCAACTACTTTTTCAAACCGCCTCTCTAATACCTGAGTATCCTGTACTTCCGGCGGTGTCCGGAAGTACAGGATATAAACTTTGACGTTTTTTGATCTTTGAGTACGAGAGATGAGTTGATTAATATCTAGCTCTGGCAATCTTTTACTCAACGGAACCAATACCTTCATATCATCAGCCGATAAACGCCCCGCAATTACCTCATCGGCAATAAGTCTTTGGGCATGAATATCAAAATCTTTCATGAGGTGAACTATGGTTACACTGTCAAATTTTCGTTCCTCAACCAGTTTTCGTATCGCTGGAGACAGCCGCTTTACGCTCAGGAATTTACTTAGCATTTCGCTGGATATTCCTATAATCTCGGAAACAACTTCCAAACTGCCCAATTCCTCTTGCAGCCAAACTATATCATTAGCTATTTCTATCAAGCTATTGGGCCTTTTCTTTCTACGTGTGTTCACAATTAATCGGGCAATTACAGTCTCTCGCTCTTCTTCTCTATTCATTACTTTGCTGTATCCCTTAGACTTCCTGCTTTAGAAATCCATTGTCTTGCAGCCACTTTGCCAGTGCGTTTGCTGCTATAATGTCTCTGTCCATCGATAACTGCTCTTTTGCTTGGTTCAGAGCATCATCAACCTCTTTGGTAAGATTAAGAATAACTGTGCGTTGGAACCTTGGTTTCTTGGCTTCCTCAATGAGTTGCTCTACTGGAGCTTCGGGATTACTTTTCGCAAAACTGACTGCGCGATCCTTTTCGTATTTGGTAAGCGGGGTCATTTCATCAAGAAACCTGTCAAGTTTAGCCTCGTCTCCCTGGGCAGCATTTATCGCCCTTTTGACATCTGCCTTTCTGACCCTACCTTGCTGCAGCAAATCCTTTGCTGTCCGTGTTGCCTGCTCTTCAATTTTGATATATTCTCTCACTGTTGAGGGTGACAACCCCAATTCTTGAGCCACGCGTCGGCCATCTCTGTTATAATGCACATATAAGGCCGTGATGGCCTCTGCTTTGTCGGCGTGGTTCAGTTCAACTCTCTGCATGTTCTCAGCCAAGGAGAGGATCTTGAAGTTTATGTCCGGCAATTCTCCCCAAAAGACGGCGGGAATAGAATCCCTGTTAAGCTTCTGATGTGCACGAAACCTCCTTTGTCCAACAACAAGTTCGTAAGGGGGATTTCCATGCGAGCCTCTTAAAACGACCGGTTGCAATAAGCCATGCTTTTCGATACTTTCGGCCAGTTCGTCAATCCTTGCATTTTTGTCAGTCAACCTGACATTAAAATCACTTACTTCGATATCACTCAAAGATATTGAATATATCTGTCCTGACACACCCATCGATTGCCTCCTTTCCTCACTTGACGTTCTTTCCACAGAATCTATACTCTTCCCAAGGCACGCGTGATGGTTATCGATTTGCTGCTGTTTATTACACCTCATGATACATCACTCGTGTTGACTGCGTGTAGTCCGAAGATACACTTTGAGATTTGATGAGTTTTGCTTGTTTCAAGGACATTGGGCCGAGTCGTTTTCGCGGTGTTTGTAATATATTGAAGTCAGATAATGTCGCTACTTGCTTGCCGGTGGGCAACTCAAACAGGAATTCTTTCATGCCCTTTTCTACCCTGCCTTCCGATTCTTCTTTGAGAAAATCGCGAATATAATCTACTTCTCTTAAGGTTATCAATTCAACCGACAAATGCTCTTGCATCTCTAGCAACTTGCCCAGGATTTCATATCTCGTTTTCAGTAAGAATGGACCAAATTTCACCTTCGATTCAAGACGGCTGGGGACATGCTGATATCGTTGTTGCCGAATCTCGTAGAGCCAGTTCCGGAAGGTTAGTAGTTCTTCCATCCACCGATCACCGTTATCAATGAAATTCTCCATTGATTTGTCTCGATCCACAACTGTGCACACCCAACATCCAAAGCGTGACTTCCCACAGCTTTGTGCCCCTGTTTCAATGATAAAAGGGCACTCACCACCGGAGCAAGCATTCTTGTAAAGTGCAAGCAATTTTCTATTGCTACCACCCCACGGGTTTGGAACTTGCAAAAGGTAAGCCCATACCTCATTATCGTATAAGTTGGCAATGGGCGCGTAGACGAAAGCATTCGGCAAGGTGTGCTTGCGGAAGCGTTCGCCATTGTTGTAATTATTCATTGCAGCGGAGCGGTTTGGAGATTCCGCCTTTCTCGTTCCGAGAACTATGATAGCGTGTCCGTATCTATTCACAGTGTTCAAAATGTAATTGCTCGTTGGGTTGATCTTTATTCGCTCTGTACACCAGCGAAACCAACGATTGGGTGAAGGATAACCTTTACCAATGAGATTTACCCAGAAAGTATCTTCAAGTTTGGGTGTAACCTTTACCACACTGAATAACTCTGGATTGTGTTTGAAGAGTTCTGTTTTCCCCGCTGCTTTAATCTCTTCCAGCTGCTTATCCACATACTTTACCATTGCAGGATTTTCAACAAGCGTATCATTGAAAAGCACATGGATTTCTTTAGACAGCTTTTCTCTAGATAAAGCAGAAAGCGCATAGAACACCATTTGCAATACCGTGGTGCTATCCTTACCGCCTGAAAATCCAATAACCCAAGGAGCAGTGTCTGTGAGATATACTTCTTGTATCTCAGATAAGAGGGCCTTGTAATTCACCATGTCGTCTCCTTGTACGGAGATCAGCGACGTTGCTGCCTCGTTTTAGCTTATTATACTGCCTTCACCTTAATAATCAAGCACTTCATTCCTTTTTTGATGTTCTTGTTCCTCAACATAAAATAGACCTAATGATTCCCGAAATGTTCCCACCCCCTCTCCCCCCATTCGACCTCCCGGCCGGTCTCGTCAAGAAGGGTTACCTTCCCCGGTTTGCCGCCAGTGATCTCACCAATGATGGTCATCGGGATTCGAAGGCCTTGTTCTACCTTGTCGATTACCATGCCTGGAGCGGTGAACAGCAGCTCGTAGTCCTCTCCTCCCGAAAGGGCCAAGCTGATGGCGCCTTCCCCGAAGGCGGCCTTCACCGCCGGGTGCATCGGGATATCCGCCGAGCGGACTTTGGCCTCGACCCCGCTTGCCCGACAAATATGAGTGAGATCGGCAATCAGGCCATCGCTGATGTCTATCGCCGCCTTCACCCCGTTTTCGCCCAGCAACTGCCCCTCAGTCACCCTCGGCCAGGGCCGCAGATGCGCTTCACTTAGAGCCGAGGCTATAACGGGATCCAATTTAGACTTCTCTTTCATCATTCTCAATCCGGCTGCCGACGATCCCAGATATCCGGTAACCGCAATCTGGTCGCCAGGTATTGCCCCCGAGCGGGTCATCATTTTGTCCTTCTCTACCGTCCCGATAACGGTGGGGCTGATAATGAGCAATGGCGCTTCGGAGATGTCGCCGCCCACGATAGCCACATCGAATTGGCGTGCTATTTCTGCCATTCCGGTGTAGAGTTTGGTGATATCTTCCACCTCAGTATCAGAGGGCAGGCCCAGCGAGATCATGGCGTAGGCCGGCAATCCCCCCATGGCAGCGATGTCGCTAATATTCACCGCCAGAGCCTTCCAGCCCAGATCACGCCAGGTGGTTGTCTCCAGGGTGAAGTGTACATCCTGGACCAGTATATCGGTAGTGCCAATCTGAACGGAACACTTGCCCCGCCAGGCGGCGGCATCATCCCCGATGCCGATGATCAGGTCGGGTCTGGATCGGCAGCCCGCCCCTGATTCATCAACGATTTGAGCCAGCATCTCAATAAGGCCGAATTCGCCTAGTTCGCGAACCTTCATCAACAGGAACACCAGGGGGATTCTCCCCCTGAAACCCCCTAAAGCGGTTCACTCCTTTATGTCCTGGGGTTTTAAAGGAGCCTCGTAACTACAGAGCTAGTAATTGATAGCCACAGAGTCCACAGAGAAAATGAAAAGGCAAGAGAATTCCTCTATGGTCTCGGCGTTCCCTGTGGCTTTACCATCAACTCAGATTATACTCGCTATCGTTCCAGGCTACAACCTGACTGGCTTTTAACTACTCAGGTTGTCAGGTTCACGTATCGAGTTCACGGTTTAAGGTTGTCTGCTGGGTAGCGTATAGGGGGTAGTAGGTAGCGTGTAGCCTCCCTACCTAACCGATGAACTTTGAACCTGGTTACCTGCAGAGAAGACGCTCCGTAGGGCCTGAGTAACGGCAGCGTCCTCTTCAGGAAGAACGCTGCGAGGATCGAGGACCAGGGCATTTCGCTCGATGCGTCCAACGACCGGCAGAGGCTGCCGGCGTAGTTTTTGCGCCAGGTCATGCACCTTAAGATCAGGCGGCGTTTTGATGACCACCAGTCTGGTGGGTAGAGTGCTGCCGGGCAAGCTTCCTCCGCCCACG
>QLUI01000132.1 GCA_018725345.1 Bacillota bacterium
CGGGGCTTTTGTGTTGCACAACCACACAAAAGCCGAAATAGCTGCCGAGCGCATTTTGATAGCACTTGGCGGCGAACCATGCCGGTGTGTCCAGATTTTGGACGTTTGGCGGCAACCGAGCGACCGGTGTGGAGGAAAAGAAAAATTTCTCCCTGTGGGGCTTCGCCCAGGATTCAGGGAAGCGATGGCGTTGTCCCGAAACCGCAAACAGCAACGCCAGCGCTTAGATATTATGCACATTGATAAGTTAATGACACCAATCGATGTGCGTACCAAAAACCGTGGCACTCACTTAATCAGAGTAAAATGGTTAAAGGTGCCCTACGTCCACACGGTTAGGCTCATGCCCCGCGACGGGTTTAACGTCAGGGCAACATGTTTTTTAATGACTGGACATCGTCGCTATGCGCAGTCTACTCCTTCAACTATAAACATTACCAAATGGTATAGCCGTGTCTACAAGCGTGGGTTAGCGATAATAGATGACGTGTTTGTTTTAGATGTTTTATCGTCGGACAAACACGGCTATATTGTCCAAGCCATGCAAGTGACTATGAAAGACAGGGCTATTGTTAGTGCGACAGCGACCCTAGCGCGAGTAGTTGCCACACATGGTGAAGCGGGGAGATCACTGAAGCTAACTTGGCTTACCAACGAACAATAAATTGCCTACCAAACAGAACGGAGGGAAGAAAATGGCCGAGGTCAGCGTTAACGTCCGTTGCTCTGGCAGGATGCACAAAATAAGCATCATGCCAGGCGGGGCTTTTGTGTTGCATAATCACACAAAAGCCGAAATAACTACCGAGCGTATTTTTCTGGCGCTTGGCGGTGAACCATGCCGTTGTGTTCAGATTTTGGACATTTGGCAAAACTTGAGTATTTGGCAAAAGGGGAAAGAAAAGATTATTCCTGTAGGGCTTCGCCCAAACTTCGAGAAGGCGATTGCGTTGTCCCGAAGTCGCAAGCAACAACATCAACACATTGACAAACTAACGACACCGATTGATGTGCGCATCAAAACCAGTTATATGGAATTGATCAAGAAAACATGGTTAAAAGTATCGTACGTTCGCACGGTTAGGTTCGCGCCCCGCGACGGGTTTAACGTTGCAGCAATATATTTTTTAATAAAGGGGTATGGCGGATATGTACAGTCTACTCCTTTAACTATAAACATTGCCAAATGGTGCAGCCGTGTTCACAAGCGCGGGTTGGCGATAATAGATAATGTTTTCGTTCTTGATATTTTATCATCAGACGAAAACGGCTATATCGTGGAAGCTGTGCGAATCAAGATAGAAGATAATATTACTATGAGCGCGTCAACGTCCATGGCGCGAGTAACTATTGAGTCTGATAAGGCAAGGCCACTAAGACTAAGCTGGCTTACCGCTAAACGATAATTTGCCTACTAAACAAAACGGAGGCGACAAAATGACGGAAACCAGCGTTAACGTCCGTTGCTCTGGCAGGATGCATAAAATAAGCATCATGCCGGACGGGGCTTTTGTGTTGCATAATCACACGAAAGCCGAAATAGATGCCGAGCGCATTCTAGCGGCGCTTGGTGGCGGGTTGTGCCGTTGCGTCCAGGTTTTAGACGCTTGGCGACAACTGAACGATCGGAGAAGAAAAGAAAAACTTCTCCCTGTAGGGCTTCGCTCAAACTTCAAGGAAGCGATTGCGTTACACGAAAAACGTGAACGACAACGTTGGCACGTAGGCATTATGCACGTTGATAAATTAACAATACCGATCGATGAGCGCATCTATGCCAAGAACTGGCTTGATCTGAACGACATGGTTAAAAGTACCACGCACTCACTCGGTTAGGCTCCTTACCTACGCCGGGCTTAATGTCAGGGCAACAAGTTTTTTAATGAAAGATAACCGCTACCACATATTGCCTGTTTCTTTAACTATAAACATCCGCGTCCATGGCACGAGTAATCATTGCGCCTGGGGGGCAGGATCGCTAAGACTAAACTGGCTTACCAACGAACAATAAATTGCCTACCAAACAGAACGGAGGGAAGAAAATGGCCGAGGTCAGTGTTAACGTCCGTTGCTCTGGCAGGATGCACAAAATAAGCATCATGCCGGACGGGGCTTTTGTGTTGCATAACCACACAAAAGCCGAAATAGCCGCCGAGCGCATTCTAGCGGCGCTTGGTGGCGGGTTGTGCCGTTGCGTCCAGGTTTTGGACGCTTGGCGACAACAGAGCTACGCAAAGCTACCGCAAGCCCTGCAACCATCAATGAACGCAGCGATGGTTCGTTGGGGCAGACGTCGTCACCAGCGGAGCGCCGACAATCAAGATAGACTGCAGATACCCATTAAAACGAGAGTTGAGACGCGTATAACCCAAATGGTATATAATGCGCTTGAGCAATGTGATTACCGCCGCAGCCGGTCACGGTGGGCAGGCGGTAATCACATCATAAAGGTATCGGTCGCCGAACCAAACGTTGAGTCTAATCTCTTCGGGCACTCCATTAAAGTTTGGTCGGAAAACAGTCGGTACAGTGGAACTGATAGCTTCGTTTATGCCCGTATCCCGCAAGGGTGGTACAGTCGCGTTTACAAGCGTGGTTTGGCCATTATAGATGGTGTATTTGTTCTGGACGTCCTTAATGCCAACGATGATGGCACCATTTGTGTATTAGCTGGGTATCAATCGATTGGATATGAAATCACAACACGGCGTGCTACGTTTAGTATTGCCAGTGATGGCAATAAGATTATAAGGTTTGATTAACCTTTAGGCGACAACGTATTGACATTAACTTCGGCACCGGCCCTGCGCGACAAGCGTTGGTGACCGGTGTTTTTTGTTCAAACGCATTATGTATCTGTTTCAATAGAGCATTCCTAAACAAACAGAAAAAATTGGCGGTATTAGTGTTTCGTTGAAGTTGTTTTTGTGATTTGAAATATTTCAAATAAATTTTGACATATATGCAACAAACAGATAAAATAAAATTAAAGGGGTGATTGTTATCAAGGTGGGATATGCGCGAGTAAGCACAGAGGATCAAGCACTTGAAAGGCAAACGAAAGCTTTGCTCGATGCTGGAACAGAAAGGATTTTTGAAGAAAAAATTAGTGGGAAAAATATCAGCAACAGACCAGAGTTAAAGGCCATGCTCGAATATCTTAGGGATGGTGATGTTTTATATATAGAAAGCATCAGCCGGTTGAGTCGGGATTTGCGCGATCTATTAAATATCGTTGATGCATTAAGCAAGAAAAATATCGGGCTAATAAGCTTAAAAGAATCGCACATCGACACAACCAGTCCCCAGGGCAAACTCATCTTCCATATCTTCGCATCGCTATCTCAATTTGAGCGAGAATCCATCCGGCAAAATCAGATGGAGGGAATCGCTATTGCTAAAGCCAATGGTAAATACAGAGGAAGAAAAAAGATCGCTATAGAGAGGAACGCTTTCAGGAAAACATATGATGAGTGGCAAGCGAAAAAAATCACTGCTACAAAAGCGATGCAAATGCTTGGCATAAAGCGAAACACCTTCTACCGCAGGGTAGGAGAGTTTGAGCGAGAGAAGGCGTAAAAGAGGTGGATCAATAATGTGGACTAAAGTGGATCAATAATGTGGACTAAAGAAGAAGTCCTCCGACTAATCAAAGAGCGAACCGCCGAACGACTACCCCTTTCCCATTCGGTGGTAGTGCGGGACGCTGAAGCCCTTACGGGCGCTGCGCGCCGTCTTTTTGGTAGCTGGGGGGCTGCCGTCGAAGCCGCCGGACTGAACTACCGAGAAATTAAGAAGCAAGCTCGCCTGACCGAACGATATCCTGTTGGATACTGGAGTACCCAGCGTATTGTTGAAATGATCAGAGCCCGCGAAGTATTGGGGTTACCCCTCAACCCGCACGCGGTACAAAACGAGGACAGCAAGCTCTATGCCGCTGCCGCTCAATATTTTGGCAGTTGGGGCAAGGCTATGGAAGCCGCAGGGATAGACTATCTAGAACATCGCAAAACAAGAGGATGGGATGCAGAAACGATTATCCAGTAGATTAAAACTGCGTATGCACGAGGCGCTGAATTGTCGGACACAACAGTGCAAACTTTTGCTGGTGGCTTATATGGTGGGGCCATAACGCACTTTGGATCATGGCGGGCCGCTGTAGAAGCGGCGGGACTGGAATATGGGACGATTCGACGATCACAGCGGTGGAACAAAGAAGAAATTCACAACGCAGTTCAATGCGCAGTAACCGCTGACCAGCGACTTGTTCGCACTTCTTTTCCGCCGAACTTCTATCCAGCGGTGCTTGACCATTTCGGATCATGGGAGAAACTGCTTGAAGAATCGGGATACGGAGAAAAGCCTTGGGGCAAAATTGACGAGCGCCTACAGAACCATATTTGTGAATTTCGCAAGAAAGCAGGTTTATCACAAACAGAGTTAGGCAAAAGAATAGGGGTATCACATCGCACCATATCATTGCTCGAATTGTCACAACAAATAGATCCACGGGTTAGTTTTGCGATAAGGCTCGCCAAAGAACTTGGCTGTAATGTCTCGGATTTGTTTTCGCATTCAGAACATTAGTACCAGGTAGTCGATCTTTAGGTAGTCGATCTTGTTGAACGGAGGAAAAGACTTGAGAAAAACCATTGCCCTAGTCGTTTCTATTTTTTTAGCGGTTTCTCTTCTGGCCGGCTGTGGGGGAGTTCGGCGCCAAAAGTAGATTCCCCGCAGACCCCAGCGGCGACACAGCCATCGTCGGGGCCAAGCAATGACGCCGTTAAGGAATCTACCGCACCTGCGGACACCGGTAGAGAGGCTACAACTCCTGCACTGGCAAAACCAACCGAGGAAACCAAAGAACCAACCGAGCCAATATCTGAGCCTTCCGGTCAGCTTAAAGTCCACTTCATTGATGTCGGCCAGGGTGATGCTATCCTCGTCCAGGCGCCCTCACAGAACATACTTATTGATAGTGGAGACAGAGGCACAACTGTAGTCAATTACCTAAATAACCAGGGCGTTAAAAGTCTTGATTTAGTCATCGGCAACCATCCTCATGCAGACCATGTCGGCGGCTTAATTAATGTCTTTGAAAGCATCCCTGTCAAAGAAGTTATTGATCCGGGTGTAGTACATACGACAAAAACGTTTGAAGACTACCTGACGCTCATTGATGCCATCATCCAAAACGATGAAGGTTATCTGCAAGCGGCAGTAGATGCTATCGTCGATATTATTGCCGCAGAGAGAGGATTTAACCTGTCGGCAGGCGGCTGGCAAAAAAGCAGAAAATATGTTAGAATAAGGAGTGAAAGAGGTGATCCCTATGTCCGAACAACGTGAAACTAATGAGCCGGTCGAACAAAGGCCGAGACCGAGCTATACACTGGCTTCGCCGGAATTTTTCCACCTGCTTCAGAGGATTGAACAAACAGAGCAAAAACTGGAGCAGAGGATTGGCCAAACAGAGCAAAAGCTGGGACAAAGAATTGAACAACTAGATCAGAAAATTACCCAGCTAGACCAGAAGCTAGATCAGAAAATTACCCAGCTAGACCAGAAGCTAGA
>QLUI01000133.1 GCA_018725345.1 Bacillota bacterium
GCCGGTCAGCCGGTGATTACGGTTGAAACCAAAAGAGGACATGTCGATATTCCGTTTGCGCTGCCCGGGGATGTACTCGTGCAAGGAAACGGGGTTGTTGTGCAGACGGAAGATGGATCTGTGGTTGTACCCCTTAAGGAGTTTGAGGTGGTAGTTGCTAACGGGCAAGTAATGTTGGTGGGAAAAGCGAATCCGTTTTTAACAAAATTAGTAGCTGCAGTAGTAGTAGTAGTAGTAGTAGCTGTCTTAAGCTTTACTAGATCGTGCGCTTCACGGGTAGGCGAAAACATTGGAAATCGAATTATTTCTCCGGTTACCCCGTAAAACTATGGCTAAATAATGATTCAGTGGCTTTTAAATTTGTCGTTACTGCTCTGTGTGCTCAACAGAGTGGTAATGCCCCGTACCCTGCTTGATGGACAGTGTAAACCCGTGGTACACTGAACATTAGAAAGGGGAAGAGAAAATGGTAAAGCAATACAGTGCAGAGTTCAAGTTGGAAGCGGTGAAGCGGATCGAGAGGACCGGTGAGCCGGTATCCAGAGTAGCAGCGGATCTGGGTGTTAACGAAAACACCCTGCATGGCTGGTTGAAACGATACCGGGATAAGCCAAACATGCCGTTTCCCGGCAGCGGGAATCTAAGCCCGGACGATGCGCAGGTCAAGAAAATGGAGCGTCAAATACGCGAACTCCGTGAGGAGAACGAGATTCTAAAAAAGGCGGCAGCCTACTTCGCAAAGAATCAGAAGTAGAAAGATTCAAATTTATCAAGGCAAACCGTCATTATTACCGGGTAGCGAAGCTGTGCAAAGTGCTGATGGTATCTAGGAGCGGTTACTACGCATGGGATAAACGCCCGCAAAGCAAACGAGCACAAGAGGATGAAGCAATTACGGCAGAGATCAAAAAGATCCATGAAAAGAGCCGTCGGGCCTATGGCAGCAGGAAAATTACGGAGGCTATTCGTCGGAAGATGCCCGTCAACCATAAACGCATTGAACGGCTGATGAGGGAAGCCAGCATCCGTTCGAAGGTGGCAAAAAAGTTTAAAGCGACCACGAATTCAAAGCATAGCCTTCCGGTGGCGGAGAATGTGCTGAACCGGGAATTCAGGGCGGATCGGCCAAATCAGAAAATGGTGAGCGACATCACGTATTTATGGACCGATGAAGGCTGGCTATATGTGGCTGGCGTAATGGATTTATTCGGTCAGAAAATCGTAGGATTATCGATGAGTGAACGGATGACGAAAGAATTAGTGATAAACGCGCTAGAAAGCGCTTGGTTGCATGGGGGGCGGCCCAGCGGCGTCCTGATTCATTCGGACCGGGGCAGCCAATATTGTTCTAAAGACTATCAAGCCTTACTGAAACGTTACGAATTTACCTGTAGCATGTCACGCAAAGGGAGTTGCTGGGATAATGCCCCGATGGAGACTTTCTGGGGAAAGATGAAATACGAATGGCTCCATGAATATCGCTTCAGGACTCGTGATGAGGCCCGTGCCGCCGTTTTTGAGTATGTACAAATATTCTATAACCGAAATCGGCTGCATGAATCCAACGGTTACCTTACGCCAGATGAATACTATCATGCCGGCAGTCAAAGGGCGGCGTAGCCGGGACAAAGTCCGTACCCTTGATGGCCTCACCTCACCCATATCCTAGACCCGTCATGCAAAGCATGGCGGGCTGCCTCCCGGCAAGGGCAGGTATGGGCAGAGCCCACAAAGAATCTGGTAAAGAGCTACATTTTGAAATATCAAGTTATGCTGTGTGAGACAAAGCTATCTTGTGTTTAGGATGTCTACAGAGCGGGGGACGGTGCACTTCCCGGCCAGAACCTGCCAGGCACAGGTTATCGCCTAGGTCATACAAGCGGACTTCGTACCTACGTAAGAGTTCAGGCACGGGGAACATGGAGTCCAGACTTGTAAGAATTAAAGTCTTGTAAGTTTTTAAAAAACAACTTGAGTTTGGCGACATCATTTTTCTAAATATTGGGTTAACTGTTTTGCTTACTTAAACATCGAGGAGGAAATATATGAGACTCTATTTTATGCTTGAAATCAAGCGAGCGCTTCTCTCACGGCCATTTTTTATAGGCATTGTTTTAGTTGTTGCAGGTATGACGGCATGGATTATTCCGAATTTCAGGTTTTATCCCGATTTGGATGTTATGGGTATGACAGGGGCACAGTTCTGGTTTATCTGGCTGCACGAGGGATATGCCGCCCTGTTCTCGCCGGTTATCGCAACCATCCCTTTTGCGCAATCCTATGCTTTGGAACGAAACAGCGGTTTTTCAAGATTTGTGCTGCAGCGTCTTTCAGCGTCTCGCTATCTGCTAGTAAAATTGACAAGCAATGCTTTAGCAGGAGGACTAGTGCTTGCCCTTCCTTCGCTACTTGCCTTGCTTTGGGTAACAACGACCTTTCCCATGATCCCAAGCATTGAACTTGAAATCGCACCTTCGCATTTCTTTTGGGATCTTAATCCTCCGACACCGATTATTTATATGGGATTACAAGTCATAACAGCTTTTTTGTTTGGGGCAACAACCGCTACGCTTGGACTAGCTGCCTCTGTGCTATTTCGCAACTCCTTTTATGCCAACGTTATTCCTTTCGTTCTTTATAGTATCTTTGCGTTTCTTTCTGCTTTTAGCGGACTGATAGTTCTAAACCTATTCGTTATGATGGACCCAAGCATCAACATATACGCCACTACGACTTCCTTTGCCGCCCAATATTTAGTGGTATGGCTTGTCAGTTTATTTGTCTGCATACGCTTCTTTAGGCTGAAGGAGGAATAGAGTGAATCGCGCAACTTATGTTATTTCTCGGTTTTATACTAAACTGGTCCTGCGAAATCCCGTTACGCTTTTCGCAATGGCGGGAATGATCGCATACTCGGCGTTAACCAGTAGTAATGATATTGCCATCTTCCAACACAATGCGGAACAATTAAATGTGCTGGAGGTGATTTTCTCTATTTTTAATAACCAGCGATATACCACTTATGGGTTGTTCTTTCCTTTCCTGTTCGTAGTGTTCCCAATGTTTTATGCTAAAGACTTGGAGCGGTTAATTGCCTGGCGAGCTTACCGCCGTTCCGATATCTGGACGGCGAAAGTTTTTGCGATTATGCAGATTACCATTATGTTTCTCGGGGTTGCATTATTTATTGTTTTGGCTGCGGTACTACCGAATTATCCTTTTTCGCTCGAATGGAGCGATGCTTTCGGACAATTGGTAAGGGAATCCGCTAGGCCAAGCCTCTTAAATCAGAGCGAGTATCTTTACTGGGAATATAACCCGTTATCAGTTGCGATTGTGCAAACACTGCTGTTTTTGGTGGGTTTTATGCTTGTGGGTGTTCTTGGCGCGGTACTGGTACAGCTTTTTGAACGGCAAATGGTAGCGTTTATCGCCGTATCATTGTACTGGATTGTTGCTTTAGT
The DNA here is from genome assembly GCA_018725345.1 of Bacillota bacterium. Taxonomy (GTDB): domain Bacteria; phylum Bacillota; class Dethiobacteria; order Dethiobacterales; family Dethiobacteraceae; genus GPS1B09. Next base: position 3,465 of record QLUI01000133.1, read on the forward strand.
TCCCTGGATGGTGCCTTCTACTCTGGTATTTCTCTCGCCTGCAACACACTTGGTTTTGCATACGCGCTCGCTTCAGTTTCCATTTGCGCTTTCTTTTTTGTATTTTGCCTCTGCTCTTGTTATTTTTGTGATTTTTGGGAGTTTGAGGGCTCAAAAAATTAATCTGGGAGAGTGATCTATGATTAAAAATTTCATCGAATACCAGAAATACCAAGTTTTCTTGTGGACATTTTCGGGTTTGCAGATTCTGGCTTGCGCAGCGTCATTTTATTTCTTGGGACATTCATCTGTTATACGGGAAAGCTGGCTCGCCAATGTGCCTGATGGCATTGTTGGTATGTTTTGGTTACAATTTATGTGGGTATGGTATATGGCTAACGGTCTTATCGGGGTCAGCGCCTACTGGGAAGGCGAGGTAAACGACCGATTCCCGCTGGAAGTGTGGCGCCACGCCTCTTTCAAGCAATGGCTTTGGCGCAAAATGCAGTTCATCTGGGTTTTCAATACCATCCTGTACGGCTTGGTTCCATTGCCTTTCCTGCTTGCGTTTTATCCGCGCGAGCTTCTTTCCGTGTTTTCTTTGATCGCATTTCTTATACTGTACAGCACCCATTTGTCTCTCGTTTTACTCATCTTAACGTTTTTCGGAATGGAAACGATTCATGCGTTTGCCGTCACGCTCACATTTCATGCGGTCAATGTTCTGTTTAATGGAGCTGACTGGCCAAATACGCTGCAATATTTTCTTATCGGCGAAAGAGCGGGGCCATTGTCTTTTGTCGTTGTTACGGGACTGCTTTTGTTAACGATGGGGATTATGCTTGAGAAAACCACCACAATGATATTTATTAAACGAAAGGATTGACGAATATGACAAAACCATTTTTAAAGGTTGATAGAGTTTCACTTACATTGAAAAACGCACCGATCCTTAAAGAAGTATCGCTTGAAGCCTATCCTGGGGAGGTTATAGGGATCATAGGTCGTAACGGTTCAGGCAAAAGCATGCTGTTTAAATGCATAGCAGGTCTAGTCTTGCCCCAGCACGGAGAGATCTTGGTCGATAGTGCTGCGGTTGTTCGAGAGAGGCGTTTCCCCCCAAATTTTGGCGCACTGATTGAGAAGCCCGGATTTATCAACTCTATATCTGCCTACGATAATCTAAAAATCCTCGCCTCGATTCAAAGAAAAATAGGTGATTCCGAAATTATGGAATCATTGCGCATAGTCGGTTTAGAGCATGTTGCACGGAAAAGGGTGTACAAATTCTCAACCGGCATGAAACAGCGATTGGGTATTGCACAGGCGGTCATGGAAAAACCAAAACTTCTTCTATTGGACGAACCCTCAAGCGGGCTTGATGAGGGAGGTTTTACAATGCTGCATAGTCTCGTTAAGCAACTTAAGGCGCAAGGCGTGACGATCATTTTGACAAGCCATATTCGGGAAGATATCATCGCTTTGAGTGATCGAATATTTAAAATGGATGGTGGTGTAATGTCTGCGTTGGAAGCCTGCGGCGGATAGGAACTTGGTTTTATTGTAGCGGAAGATTTGTGCCGCAGGCAAGTGTGTTTGTGGATAAAATTTTCATTTGAAGTAGTGTTTTTCGATAAAAATATGGCTACATTGAAGCTTAAGAGACTAAAAATGCAAAGATTAGAATTAATTGAAGGATGAGAACCTAGATGCGGGCATGTTCAGAGTAAGCTTCAATTCTTTGGAGTGTTTGAAATTTTATATGCCGTTCAGTCCTCGTAAAATACTTCTTGAGAGAATTTATCTTCACATGTATGTTTGTATTCTTCATATAAAAACTGGTGGAAGTTGAATCACCCTTACGTCATGCTTTGGAAAAAGAAATAGTAGACATGCTACAAAAGAGAATAAAACCCTGCCCCGCAAGCAGCAAAGAACCGCCAAAGCCATCTGGCAAGAATTAAAACTGATATGTGAAAGGAGAATAGATTGCGGCAAAGCCCATTATGGAATAATATCCAAAAAAAGGATAGTCTGACTCTTGTATCTGTGATATTGTATGACTGCAGAGAAAGCAAATTCCTATTCTTTCGCATTTCTTTATAAAAAATTTAAA
>QLUI01000134.1 GCA_018725345.1 Bacillota bacterium
CTCCCTTTGCCGCAGGATGTCTTCAAGTCGGAAAGCCCTCGGGAAAGAACAAAGCTCTCGTAGCATGGTAACCTTCTTCTGAAGAGTGAGACAGGTTTCGCTTCGTTGTGCCCAGCCCGATTAGAAGAAATTATAGAATATAGTCTATCTCTCTAGCCAAATCTAACCCGCTATCAGACGAATATCTCAGCGTTGTTACCCACTCGCGTATTTGGGGATCATAGCGTAGGGTACCTTCGCGCAAGATTTTGAAATGCTGCCGCAATCGAATGGGCACAAACAATAGCCCGGCTTCGAGATACCGCCTCTCTTTTATCAGCGATTGATATTCAGGTAACAGCTCGAATGGTAAAACCTCTACCTGCTTGTCTGCGATTATATCCTCTACCCAATCACGATGTGTCCCCGCTATCAGATCATTCTCAAAATGGTTAATGGCAGGATGGGACAAACCGCTTTCATAATCCGCCAGCGATACCCCCTCGTAACCGTTCTCGTAGATCTCGTTTACGACTTCAGTCAATGTTTGTTCAGTGAGTAGCCCTACATGAGCCAGTAACTCAACGGTACGTTGTGTCAACACTTCATCATATAGGTGTCCTGCCGAAGGCTGCTCAAAAACAACGACAGGGGCCGGTGGGAGTGCACCTTGACGATTGATGCGTCCGAACCGTTGTCCCAGCGCATCGGCTGGAGCAGGTTCGATGTATCCTTTCCCATAATTCAAATTGAGAGACACCTCGACGGCTTGTGTTGCCACCAACACCTGTGGCGGTTCCGTGCCGGTGATTTCCCCTTCAATGCGTGCACGATCACGACTGTTGAACCGTGCATGCAGCAGGGCTGCTGGCAAATCATACTCTTCGCGTAGCGCTCTCCAGACTGCCTGGCTAGTGGCAACATGGTTGCACACGATCAGTGCGCTCTCTGCAGACCTCGAAATTTCATGAGCGATTTGAGGCAGAGATTCCAGCAGTGTTCCTGACCGCACTTCGACACGATGTCGAATCTTCTCACATATCTGACGATCGCCATCTTTTTCACGATTGGGCGTGATCACGTGATCTGATGGAATATCTAACGCCTCAATTAAAAGTTGTTCTAGAAAAGCAGGCAATGTCGCCGAGGCAAACAGGAGATTTGCTCCCATGCGCTTGAGCCAACGCGCCGTTGCTATCGTCAAGCCAACAAGCAAGGGGTCAAAAGCGTGCACTTCATCAAAGACAAAGCAGGCATTAGGAAACTCGGCCAAGCCAAGTTCCCAACCCCGGCCTCGTAACGCAACACGCAAGAGTTGATGAGGCGTGCATACGCGAATGGGGTGATAAATTTCGCGAGTGAGACTAGCACGCAGGCGAGCCATCTTTGCTCGCTCTAGAGGATTATCGTCCTCGATCATCTCAAAAAGGAATGCGACATTGCGGTGGTGCAAGATGCCCACGGTCTCAGGTGGGAACCACTTTTGCAATGTGCGAGACATGGCATTAATACTCGCTGTATGCGGGAGAACATAGAAGAGCCGCCCGTTTTCTGTCTGATTGTGGATCGCCCATAAGCCAGCGGCAAATGTCTTCCCTGACCCAGTCGGTGCTTTGAGAATGATGTCACCGTCAAGTTGCCCACAGCGCTCCTGAAATGGACGAATAGGTTTATTGCGGAGTCCACACCACTCAATTTTCCTGCGAAAATCCGCCAATCGCAGCACTTTGGGCACTATATTCTTACCTGCAGAGGCCATATGATCACTCGTCATCAGTAACCCCCGCAATAGGCTCGCCCGTCGTCGCTGCACTGCGTCCACCATGCGAGGTTGGTATGAGCGTCGGAGCCACGCTTCTGGCAAGCCAAGACAGTCAAGCTGGTCTAGTGCGAGTGAAGGCAATATCAATCCTCTGCTGTCAACGAGTGCTTCGATCAATGCTCGTAACGCTACCTCATTTTGGCGTAATTCCTCCAACATTTCCTGCCATGCAGGCCCCGCCTCAAAGGGCAGTTCGTTATCGGGCAAGCATTTTTCTTGTTCGTTACCTATCGCAGGCAGATTGCGGTGGTGGGTTAGAATGGCAAAGAGTGCTTGGGGCTCCAATTGTGGATTGAATAGCGTGGCCAGGGCGGTAGATAGTATTTCATGCCTGTGACCCCAGGATGATTTTCGGCGCAATGCAGCTTGAAAACCAGACGCACACTTGCCTAAGTCATGAAATACAGCAAGTTGTTCCAACAGAACGATGAGATATTGTCGCTCTGTTCTTGGAAACGGTAACGCAGCACAGACGTGCTGCGTTACGCGTATTACATTTAATGTATGCTCAAGCAGCGTTTCGCCGTCGTCTTTTGCCCAAAAGTCTTTGGCACTTTCGGAGCGCATGGGATGTTTTCCCTTATGAAGGCATCAGGGAGTGCAAGTAAATTGCTTCATCATTCGGTAAACCCGTAACGCTAAAGAGCCCGGTGCGGTGTATCCTCGCGGGCGCATCATGTTTGATGGCCTGGTAAATGCCTAACTTCTCAATAGAACGCGTGTAGCCCAAATCGCTGTTATCGAAGTAATCAGGCAGGCGTAAGATCAAGCCACCGGCGTTTGGCTCAGGGAAAGGAAGCAAGGTGCCTCGCACAATTCCTTCTTCCACAGGAGTTGCTTCAACTTCTTCGGGATTGCCTACGATCCATGCCAGGTCCTGAGATCGCCCCAAGCATGGGGGGTTGGCGGGATGTTCGAAGATCGCTAGTAAGTTAAGATTGTCTAGATATAAATCTAGCTTAGGCCGTACGTGAAATTGACGTTTGGCAATACCTCGTTGTGTCTTTGATTTCAGACGACCAGTCCGCCGATCGGCCTCAAAGCACCAGGTCGTCTCCAAATCGACGGCTACCCCCTCGCTGGCAAAGACGAAGCCAATGCTACGTATCTCGCCCGCTGCAATTTCATGGCCGGCCAGACTACCCATCAATCCGAGCAGGGTACTGTAGGGTGGCAGGGGTGAAGTAAGTCCGGTGCCGGAATAGAGCAAGGGGAGACGGAAGGTTGCTGTCCACCCCTCCAATCGGACGTGCAACAGTTTCATGGTAGCAACCCCGTCAGATGTTCAATAGCTTGCGGAGGGCTCAGCAATCTCACTATTGGTTGCTTTCCCGCTCTGTCTCCCACCCACTCTTGCAAGTCCTTTTCGTTGCCAGGATTCAAGTAGCCGGTACGAATGCCGATGAACACGGGTGTCACTACACGGGCAGCATAGTCATCAAGCACCTGCTGAATGGTGTCGAGCTTTAATCTTGGCCCCTCCTTGGTGTCTTCAAATAAGTCATTGAAGATGAGGTTGCCGCAAGTAAGGCCAGCCAGTATAACTACCTTTGGTGATACGTCCACGGCAAACGCTGCTAGTTTGGCACCGCCGCGCAGCACTGCCAATGCTCTCAGGATTTTTGTAGCGCGGTCTTTGCGTGGATTCTCAATCATCTCATATATTTTGCGATTTGAATCAGGATTGCGGAGGATGCCCTTTTGGGAATACCGGTCCACCAGAAGCCGATCCAGTTCTATGCGATCACCCTCGTTGCGAAAGACGCCTAGCCGCGAGTAGTTCAATCCGAAGACACCTTGCAACTGTGTGTTATAAAACCGAGTTTTGTATGGCAATGGGGTACCTTCCTTGAGATGGACGAAACCTTCATCTATGCCTTCCCAGCCGGATTTACGGAGCGATGTCAAAATCGAGGCCGCAAAGGGAGCTGGTCGCATAACTGCCAGGGTCTTTTCTTTACCTTTCGCTATTGGGGTGTTCTTGCCTTTGTCTTCGTCCAATTCGTCCCGGATTTCCTCTCCACCTCCCTCACTCTGAACTCGCCCCTGGCCCTTTTCCGCACGCATGTAGCCGAAGATGTCGTCTTCCGCATACTCAATAGGATCCATCTTCGTCCCGATTTTTGATGTTGTACCTGTCTCGCTTACCATAATCCCCACTAACTCTGCAGCAGGCTCATCGGGGTTTTCTTCCTGAAAGGTATTCCTCAACCAGCGTTTCCATGCCTGTGCAGAGACATAGGGAACGCGATCACGAAAGTCGTAGAACGTCTTTGGCACTGTGAAATTCCGGTCCTCACCTGGTGCTAGCCCTGCTCCATTCAAGAATGCACCCTCTGCTTGAATGAGGAACGTGCCAACTATGTGGGTCAAAGTCTTGTTGCTCATGCTGAACCCTCCTTTTATTTTGATTTTGCCTGTTGCCCGGTGACCGCCTGGCGGTAGAGATTTGCAGTCTCCAGCCGGAATTGGAAACGGAGTTCCGCTGTGACATTGTTGCCATTCTCGTCGCGGCAGAGATCGTCCCAATCTTCGTTACTGTAACCTTCCCTTGCTTCTGCCAAGTAGCAAAACCATCGCTGCAAATCCGCCGTTGTGATGGCATTTCGGCGGAAGGCATCAAGGATATCCTTCTTGATGCGCTCCAGTCCACGCCGGGCCAAATAGTAATCGAAAACATCGTGCGCGAATCTCTTGATCTTCGGGTTGGTAAACATGACAGCCTCCGTCGGTATTGTTGCTCTGGCATCTGCCTTCAAATCCTGGTGATTAAGATAGAACCAAATCCACTTCCAGCCGTGTGTCTGGGCACGCAAAGGACGGCGTGTCTCAGCCGGGAAAAGCTGAACATACTCCTCCAGCGCCAACAGACCTTCTCCTGCTAACTCGATCGAGAAGTCCCGGACAACTCCCCGCAAGTCCGATTTGCCGTTGGCCTTTTCTTTGATGAGCTTCTGCAGCAACTTTTTTTCTTTGGTAGTTTGCCACCGCTGCTTGAGCATATAGGCCATTTTTTCTGCTACCCGCAAAGAAGATACCTGGTATCCCAAGACTTGCGTTTGATATAGCTCAAATAATTCCTTGCTGGCTGGAGATTTGTCACGCCAAGGATAGAGCATCTCGTAGTCACGCTGGCGGCGAATACACTCCAAAAGTTGGTAATCGGGCTTTTTCGCCTCCTGCCGGAGCAAGCTTTCCACTTCTGCCCGATAGCATTGCGCAGCTTCCCACAAGAATACCAGAGAGCGATTGGGAATCTCGATGAGGTCGCAGTCGGGCTTTTGTCCAGAGTTGGTGAAAAGCCAGATATATAGTGCCGTATGAGCCGGCAGGTTTAATATTCGCTTACTGGCTCGTAAGTCATTAAACCGACGCAAGAGAATAAGAGCTGTGGGTGCTGAACCGCCTTTTGCACCATATGCGGCGACTCTGTCCTGGCTTGATGATGCATGGAGGCTGGCCATTGTTTCGCGATAGAAGTCTTCAACCAGAAACTGTGTGATTTGCCATGTTGTCGAATGAAAACATGCCAATTTGCCGTTGAGCAACGTCACACCTAACGGTAACATCTGTATTGCCAACAAACATACTGCGCAAAACTTCGGTGAGCGGCTGGCAGCAGGCAATGATTCCGCTCCTGCTAGACTGCCTGCGAGCGGGAACCAATCGCGCCCAATTTCTTTCCCATTGTCTGCCAATACACGGGTGGGCGGACGCTCACCACAGCATTCACACATTTCGTTTGAGC